>CALAYY010000043.1 GCA_937895465.1 uncultured Clostridia bacterium
CCTGTCCTACTTTTTCGGCACGGTACTTTATTGCACCCGTAAGATTAATAGTTCCTGAAAAAACCTTATCAGACTGTGACTTATCAGAAGGTATGCTTTCGCCTGTAAGCATGGACTCGTCCAATGAGGTTGAGCCGCTTTCTATTATGCCGTCAACGGCTATCTTCTCGCCAGGTTTTGCCAACAACAAATCGCCTTTTTTGATGTTGTCAATCTCAACTTCGAGTTCTATCCCTTGTTCAGTAATAACCCTTGCAGATTTTGCCTGAAAACTCATCAATTGTTTTAATGCGTCCGAAGTGCGGCTTTTGGCACGATGTTCCAAAAATTTACCCAAAAACACCAATGTAATTATTATTGATGATGATTCAAAATACAAATCCACATTGCCGTGATTGCCATTAATCAAAAATACCGCCATATTATATATGCTAAGAGCATAAGCGGCAGTCGTACCAAGTGCTACCAGCACATCCATATTAAGACTTTTATATTTTATTGCCTTATATGCACCTGTATAAAAAGTCCAGCCTGTACCAAATTGAACTATTGTGGCAAATACAAGCTGAATATAAAGATATATCGGCTGATTGAGAAAATGCCCTGCTCCTGACATGTGAATAAACATAACAGAGAAAAGCGGCAAAGAAAATACAGCTGAAACAACAAAGCGTATCAAAAGGTTGTTGTATTCTTTTTTTTCTATTGCTCTTTTTTGATCACTACTAAGATCCGCATGCAAAAATGCTTTATAGCCTGTGTCTTCTACAACTTTTATAATCTGATTGCTATCAATGACTTCTTCTTCAAACTCCACAAGCATAGAGTTGGTTGCAAGATTGACATTGGCACTTTTTATTCCCTTGGTGCGCCTCAAAGCCTTTTCTATCCTTGCAGAACAAGCCGCACATGACATTCCTGATATTTTATAGCTTAATGTTTTCATAAGTTTCCTTTATAAAAAATACTCCCATAAAAATATTAAGAGAATATCCTTTGATTAAGTCTTGCATGATAACCCAAAGACTCTACTGCATTGATAATGTCAGTATGTGATACTTTGTTCTCGTCATAATCTACCGTCATAGAATCCAAAGCAATTTTATATGATTTGATACCTTTTAATTTTTTTAGAGCTTTTGTTACTCTTGCTATACAATTATCACAAGAAAGATTAGTTAAGATAAAATCAGATGTTTTCATTTTTTGACCTCTTTAATTTTTTTTAATTATAACACCATAAAATATTACTGTTAAGTATAAAAATTACATAACACATAAATAGTGTTAGCAAAACCAAATAATTAAAATACAAAAAAGAAAATTTAAAAAGTCAATTTAAAAGTCAACGCATCATAATATAAGCCGTCAACAAGACGAAAATTCTTAATTCGATGAGCTTCCAAAAAACCCAATGACTGCGCTAATTTTACCATATTAAAATTGCCCGACCATGTTTGGGTGTATAGTTCTTTATAACCTTTGGACTTATAATAATTAATAAACAGCGTTAATGCTTCTTTACCAAAACCGCAGCTTCTATGCTCTTGGAGCGGGATATCTATTCCTAATGTTAGATTTTTAGCGTCTTGTGTGTACTCATAATTATTATCTATGTCATAAGATGATACCCAACCTATATGAGTATCATCATCAATTTTTGCTATTTGAAATGACCATCTAATATCAAGATCTGTTTTGGGCAGAAGAAGCCTTTGAGTCATCATATCTATATATCTATTGACATCAAAATCATTTTGTTCCCAAGGCGCATCCCATTGTAACCACTCGGTTTCTAAAGTGTTCCATAGAATATGGTCATTAATGTCATTAAATATATAATCCCTAAGATAAACCCTATTTCCCCGTAAAATCATTATAAAACCTTAAAAACTACTCATCTAATTTGTTGCCGCAATTCGTACAAAACTTTTGGCTTTCGCTTACTGTGCTATGGCACATTGGGCATTTTTTTGACTTATCTGCCCTATATACTTTATATTCTTTTTCTTCTGTTTCTTCACTATCTGTATAATATAAATCCGAATGCTCGTTTTTATTTTTGCTTTTTACTGTTTTTACTAAGTTAAAAACACCTAAACCTATAAATAAAAACCCAAAAGCAGGAAATATTACCTTTACCATTGTAAACGGCATTTCGTCAGGCGCTGCACTTGTCATGCCAATTGCTAATGCAGTCCACAATGAGCCAAATATAATCACTACAACAAAACCAAAAATCCCGCTGCTCTTATTCATTATTTATCCCCTTTAGTCTTTTAACTTATTGCCGCAATTAATGCAATATAACTGTTCATTTTCTACAACGCTGCCGCACATAGGACACCTATTATTATTTTTATATACATTGTATTGATTGTTATTTTGAGGTTGACTGTCAGTATAATAGGGCTTTTCTTGATTATTATTATCCTTATTCTTGACTGATTGTGTTATTGAAGTAAAAATACCTGATATAATCATAATAATACCTATTAAAGGAAACAATGAAAAATTACCAAACCATACTCCATGTCTGGAATTAAAAGCTATAAAACACCAAATAGCACCAAAGATTATTGCAGAAACGCCCCCATATACTCCGCCTCTATGCCTTTTCATAATCTGCCTCCTATAATCTATATATTAACAGTATAACATTATATATTAACAGTATAACATTATTGATATATAATGGTATCAAAATCAGATTAAAGGATAATTAAAAAACAATTAGAAATATTAACATTAATTTATACTTTGGTCAAAAATGTCTTTTTGTCAAGATATGACAGCACTCCGCCCTTAAAGTCAAATGACAAGCTGTAAGCTTTTAGCTTTTGTGTTTTGGCTTTTAGCTCTTTATTTGCTTGATAATCGCCGTATTTGCCGTCACCTATTATAGGATGACCTATAAAAGCCATGTGCGCCCTTATCTGATGAGTACGCCCTGTATAAAGATAAACATCTATCAAAGATGTCAGTTCCTTTTCTTTGATAACCTTATATCCTGTTTTTATAGGCAAATACCCTTTTTGAGGAGTTTTACTAATATATACTTGAGATTTTTCACTGTCTTTAAATAGATATGCGGTCAATATGTTTTGGGGCGGATTCAAAAACCCCAAAACTTCTGCTCTATAAATCTTTTGCACCCTCTTATCAGAAAATGCGGTATTTAGCTCAGTTTCTGCAAGTTCGTTAAGTGCAAAAACCATAATGCCTTGTGTGTTCCTGTCCAGTCTATGAACTGCAATAGCATTGTAGCCCATACCTTGCAAAATGCTAATAACCGAATTATCGCCCTCAGTTTCTAATCCTGCTGGCTTGTCTATTATAATAATATTGGAATCTTGATATATAACAGGAATCGTTTTTGATTTGGCTGATTGTGATACAATAGGAACATACACCCTGATTATGTCGTTTTCGTTAACTTCGATATCTTTGTTAAATCTTATTCCATTAACCAAAACATCTTTTTTTCGAAAGATTTTCATCAGATTGTTATAAGAAATGTCATAGCCGTATAATGCCAATGACTTGGATAACTTCATAGATTGTTTTTGATGCTTATATTCTATCATTCTTTCCGTCTAATTTTTGGTTTTTCAAATTGGAATACTGCATGGATAATAGACAGTATTATTATTATACATAACGGAATGATTATAACATTAGGCGAATAAATAGTAAATAATATGGTCAAGCCATATACCAGCATAGATACAACATAAGACACCGCTGTGTGTATCAAAAATGAAATTAACGCCCATTTCTTGCCGAGCTCCTTATATATTGCCGCAATAGTTGCAACGCATGGAGTATACAATAAGACAAACACCAAAAATGGCAGTGCTTGCATTGATGTGGGCAAAACTTCGTTAATGCCGCCAAGTGTAGTTATCACTGAAATTACTGTTTCTTTTGCTACAAAACCGCTAAGAAGCGCAGATACAGCTTGCCATTTTGTAATACCTATAGGTAAAAACAGCGGTAATAAAAGCAAAGATATGCTTTTTAAAATGCTGTCGCCTGATAATCCCACATAACTAAAAGTCCAATCAAAGCTTGCCAAAATCCAGACAATAATATTGACCAAAAACAGCACTGTACATATTCTTATAAAAAAGTATTTAATTTCTTGCCAAACATTTTTTAACACTCTTACGATTGATGGAAATCTATACGGCGGAAGTTCAATAAAAAAGTCGTTTTCGGCAAGATTGATTTTTAAAAACTTATTAAAAACCAACGCCAAAAGACAAGCAACAACTATACCGCCAAAATATAATGCAGTAATAATCAGATAAGTGAATTTTGGAAAAAATATACTTGCTATTGCCAAAAAGACAGGCATACGGGCGCTGCAGGACATAAAGGGTGTTATCATTACCGTCTTCAATCTGATACTTGGCTGTTCTATGCTTTTGGCTGTAAAGATGGCAGAGGCTGAACATCCAAAACCCATTAACAAGGTATATGCTACTTTTCCGTTAAGCCCTATTTTTTGTAAAATACCGTCAAGTACATATGCCGCCCTTGCCATATAGCCGCTGTCTTCTAAGACTTTTAGGCACAAAAATAAAATCGCTATTTGGGGAAAAAATTCTATAACCCTTCCCGCCCCGCCCAAAATAGCTTCACACACCAATTTTCTGAATCCTATGCTTGCGCCTACTTTTACAAGCCCCGCTTCCGTCCTTCTTGCCAATACATTTATACCCTTATGGAGCACATCAGAAAAAAGATTGCCGCAAAGTTCAAAGGTAATAAAAAAAATCAAAATCATAATTAATGCAAAAATAGGCAGAGAAAAAACAGGATTAAGAATGATTTTATCAGCTTTATTTAGCATTGTGTTTTTTTTCTTTTTATCCGTCTTTACTTCATTGATAAGGCTGTCTATCTCTTCATAAGCATGCTGTGTATTGATATTTTGAATTGTGCTTTCAATATCCAAAACTTTTTTATTAAAGTTTTTATTTGAAGCATGTATAATCAAATCAGATAAGGCATTGAGATTAAACTTTTTTTTGGCACTTATTGAAACAATAGGAATGTTTAATTTTTTGGACATCAAATCATAATCAATTTTAAAATTCTTTTGCTCATCTGCCATATTGACTGCAATTATCATATTGACATCGACAGACTTTAACTGCATAGAAAGATATAGATTGCGGGCCAATGCCCTAGCTTCACATATATTAAGTACTACATCATAATCATTGCTTTTGAGAGCGTCGAGCGTAACTTGTTCTTCAGCACCTGCAAGTTTTAACGAATATATACCCGGCAGGTCATTGAGAATTATCTGATGACCTTTGTAGGAATATGCTTTTTGCTCACCCGAAACAGTAATACCGTACCAGTTGCCAGTATGGCGGTTGCTTTTGGTAAGCTCATTAAAGAGCGTGCTCTTGCCTGTATTGGCATTGCCTATCATAAGGACTTTTATACAAGACATAAAAACCTCAACGGATTAATTTGACTTCAATATCCTTTGCCAATGTACTTCTAAGACCCAGTACACAGTCTCTAAAAAGTATAAGTCTGCCCCCAAACAATCCAATGTTCAGGACAGTAATCTTAGTGCCTTCAACAAAACCAAGTTCTATAAGTCTTTTGGAACTTATTCCGCAAATTTTGATAATTATACATTCTTGATCTTGTTTCAAATCATAAAGCGACATAGTATTATATAATATTATTAAAAACATAAAATTAGTTATAAAAATTGACTTTTTAGGTTTTTATCATATAAAAAACTGCTGTTTGACATATTTTTTTAGATATGTTACGCTTTTTAAATGTTATCTTAAACAATTTAAAAAATCTTGTCAGTGTCTTATGTGCTGTATAATTACAGTTCTACCCGGAATAATATTCTTTTTTAAAAAACTCTTTTATATTTCACTGGCTTAAAACAAAAGAAAAATGTGTATTGTTGTTTTATGCAACAAGCTATTTGTGTTGGCTTTTATAAGTCAACATGTCAACTATGTTTTATAATAAATGGAGGTTAAATGAAAACAGTTGTTGAAGTAAAAAATGTTTATAAGCTTTTTGGAAACAATTCTCAAAAGTTATTACAACAAGTTAAGAAAAGCAAACTAAGTAAAGAAAAGGTTTTGAAGGAAACTGGGCATACCATAGGCTTGAAAAATATCAATTTATCCGTTAATGAAGGTGAAATATTTGTAGTTATGGGACTTTCGGGCAGCGGAAAATCAACACTAATTCGTTGCATTAACCGTATTATTGAGCCTACAGAGGGTGAGATATATATTAACGGTGAAAACATTTTGAAAATGAATAATAAACAATTGACTAATCTGAGAAGGAATAAAATTTCTATGGTCTTTCAAAGCTTTGCTTTATTACCGCATAAAACCGTTCTGGATAATGTTGCATTTGGCTTGGAGTTGCAATCAGTAAAAAAAGAGATAAGACGGCAAAGAGCTCAAGAAACATTAGATATAGTAAATTTGGGCGGATATGCCCATTCTATGCCGTCCGAGCTTAGCGGCGGTATGCAACAAAGAGTAGGTTTGGCACGAGCGTTGTGTACTTCACCTGAGATTTTGCTTATGGATGAGGCTTTTAGTGCTCTTGATCCGCTTATTAGAAGTGAAATGCAAGATGAGCTTATCAATATTCATCATTCAATGAAAAAAACTATTATCTTTATCACCCATGACCTTGACGAAGCACTCAAAATAGGAGACCGTATAGCAATTATGAAAGACGGAGAAATAGTCCAAATAGGCACACCTGAAGATATACTTAAGGGTCCTGCTAACGACTATGTAAAAGATTTTGTTCAAAATGTCAATCGAGCAAAAGTAATTACTGCGTCCAACATTATGAAAAGAAAGGAATATCTCACGCTGCCCAAAGAAGGTTTAAGAACAGCTATCAAAAAAATGCAAGATGCATCAATATCCAGCCTTTTTGTGGTGAATAAAGATAAGATGCTAAAAGGCATTGTTACTATAGATAAAGCAGTGAAGTTGATAAAAGAAAAAAAAGATAATATAGAAGAGATAATAGACATTAATATCAACACTGTATCCCCTGACACCAAAATTGAAGATATTATGCCTATGTTTTTAAATTGTCCTTTCCCTGTTGCTGTAACAGATAATGGCAAATTTTTGGGTATAGTTTTTAAATCTGCTGTTATCAACGGAATTATAGGAGGTGCTCAATGAGAATACCTATAGGTGTTTGGGTAGAATCAGCCGTAGAATGGTTAAAAGACAATATGTCAGGTCTTTTCACCTTTATAAAAATAGGGCTTGGTCAGGTTATTGACTTTTTTGAAATGATATTCACATTGCTACCTTTTGTTGTGATGCTGATAATAATAGTGCTCCTAGCATTAAGGACAGCAGGCATAAAGGCGGCAATATTTGCATTGTTAGGCTTGTTATTAGTGTATTTTACTGATTTGTGGACGCCGTCAATGGAAACGCTGGCAATGATAACTACTGCCACTTTGATTGCGCTTGTTATAGGAATTCCTTTGGGCATTTTAATGGCAAAGTCTAATCATGCTAATAAAATAATCAGACCAATACTAGACTTTATGCAAACAATGCCCTCTTTTGTTTATCTCATTCCTGCAGTTTATTTCTTTGGATTGGGAACAGTTCCCGGAACAATAGCAACGATAATATTCGCTATGCCGCCTATAGTCAAACTGACAGATTTGGGTATTAGGCAAGTTCCAAAAGAAGTAGTAGAAGCCGCATCTGCTTTCGGTGCAACTCCTTTTCAAAAGCTAGCTAAGGTTCAGTTGCCTTTGGCTATGCCTACAATGTTGGCAGGGCTTAATCAAACAATAATGCTATCCCTTTCAATGGTCGTAATATCTGCAATGATTTCTGCAGGCGGACTTGGCGAGGAAGTTTACAGAGGCATAGGACAGATGGATATCGGAGCAGGTTTTGAAGGCGGGCTTGCCGTAGTAATTATTGCTATGGTTTTGGATAAGATTACTCAAAGTCTAGGAAAAGAAAATAAGGGAATTTCTTTAATTTCCTGTATCAAAAAGCTAATTATAAGAATAAAACAAAAAAACAGAGTAAAACAACATGTTTAAAGACACCCACAAGGTGTTCAAAATAAAGGAGTGTAAAGCATGAAAAAACTGATTATCACAATGTTGTCTGCGTTGCTGCTATTTGGCAGTTTTGTAGGCTGTACACCCAAAAAAGACAGCATAACGCTAGTCTATGTAAATTGGGCGGAGGGAGTTGCAATGACTAATCTTGCTGCTGTCATCTTAGAAGAAAATTTTGATGTTGAAGTCAAAATGCAGCTTGCAGATGTAGGTCCTGTTTTTGCATCATTATCTACAGGAGATGCTGATGTATTTATGGATACTTGGTTGCCTATAACACATAAAAGTTACATAGAGCAATTTGAAAGCAAAATAGAACAGCTTGGAACAGTATATAATAATGCCAAAATTGGAATTGTAGTTCCAAAGTATGTCTATGAACAAGGTATTACCACAATAGAAGGCCTAAAAGATTATGAAGATCAATTTGACGGAAAAATTATAGGCATAGATCCTGGTGCAGGAATTATGAAAGCAGCTACTATTGCTATGACAGAAGAAGGCTATGGACTTAATAGCTCATTTGAATTACAAACTAGTTCAGAAGCAGGCATGATAGCTACGTTAAGCGACGCAATTGATAACAATGAGCCTGTTGCTGTAACAGGCTGGGCACCTCATTGGAAATTTGCACGCTGGGACTTAGAGTTCTTAGCAGACAGCAAAAATGTTTTTGGCGGCGAAGAAAGAATTGATATTTATTCTAGAAAAGGTTTTAAGGAAGAAAGACCAGAAATAGCAAACTTTTTTTCAAAGATAAAACTTAATAATCAAACTCTGGGAGACCTTATGGGTAAGATAGCTAACAGCAGTTCTAAAGACCCCAAACCTATAGTTAAAGAATGGGTAGAAGAAAATTTTGAATTAATAAATTCTTGGTTATAAGTATTTAGACATCAAAAAAAGACCGTTTTAAAAACGGTCTTTTTTTAATTTTAAGTTATTATGTTAAAACAAGTTTATAAGATTAGCCGCTAAGAAAATTGAACCCATCAAAGTAGCAATCAAGCTGACAACAGTAATCTGTGTATTAATACTCGGACCTGATGTATCCTTGAAAGGGTCTCCTACCGTATCTCCTACAACTGCAGATTTGTGAGCAACACTTCCCTTGCCGCCGTTATTACCTGCTTCTATATACTTTTTGCTGTTATCCCATAAGCCGCCGCTATTGGACATAAATAATGCCAGTAACAAACCGCTGACGATATTGCCTGCCAAGAATCCGCCTATAGCCTCAACTCCGCCTATAAAGCCTACTGCCAAGGTAATTATAATAGCAAACAAGCCTGCAGGAATAAGTTCTTTAATAGCGCCGATTGTTGCTATAACACTAGATTTATCATATTCAGGTACAACGCCTTCTTTTCCTTCTTTGAGTCCAGGAATTTCGTCAAACTGTCTATGAATTTCTTTTACCATTCTTTGAGCGTTGCGGTCAACACCTAAGATCTGCATTGCACTAAACACTGCAGGTACAGCCGCACCTATCAACATACCAAAGAACACTATAGGATTGACAACATCAAAGCCTGTTATTTCAGGTTTTCCTGTAGCAACTGCTGCAACATTGACTTCACTTATAAATGCACCCAAAAGCGCAATAACTGTAAGTCCTGCAGCACCTATTGCAAAGCCTTTTGTAATAGCCTTGACGGTATTACCAGCAGAATCCAATGTATCTGTTGTTTCCAAAACCTCGTCGCCAAGATTACCCATTTCAGCAAGTCCTCGTGCGTTGTCAACTATAGGTCCGTAAGCATCGTTGCTTATAATCATACCGACTATAGAGAGCATACCTACTGCCGCCATAGAAATTCCAAACATTCCATATCCATCGCCCAACGGTTCGCAAAGCTTATAAGCTCCCAGAGCAGAAACAGCTATACCAATCATAGCGGGCAGTACGCTCAAAAAGCCATAACTTACACCTGATAGAATAGTAAATGCAGGACCGCTTTCGCTTGCCTTTGCCACATTTTGAACAGGTCTTTTGGTGTCGTTGGTAAAGTAATCTGTTACTATTCCTATTAATACGCCTACTAATAATCCTAGAACTGATGCACCCCAAATACGCCATTCAAACTTAAATATAAATGTTGCTAGCGCTGAAAGACCTAAAAATAATGCTGTGGTTATATATGTGCTCATATTAAGCGCAAGAGTAGGTCCGCCTTTTTTACCCATACGGGCAAGAAAGATTCCTATAATAGAAGCTAATAACCCGATAGAAGCAAAACAGAATATCATCAAAACATTATTAGTTTCTTTTATACTTGCCGCCATAACCAATGCCGCTGTCATAGAAGCCACATTGGAATCAAACAAATCTGCTCCCATACCTGCTACGTCGCCCACATTGTCGCCTACGTTATCAGCAATAACTGCAGGGTTTCTTGGGTCATCTTCGGGAATACCAAGTTCTACTTTTCCAACTAAGTCAGCACTTATATCAGCAGTTTTGGTAAATATTCCGCCGCCTGCTTTTGCAAATAATGCAAGGCTGGAAGCTCCAAAGCTAAAGCCTAATAAAAGAGAGGTATTATTTGTCTTCATAAATACTAAATATGCTAGACCCATCCCCAATAAGCTTGCACCCACAACAGCTAGACCCATTACAGCACCGCCGCGGAAACCGCATAAGAAACTGGGCCTTATGCCCAATTTTGCTGCTTCTGCTGTCTTGACATTGGCTAATGTTGCAATATAGATACCGACATAACCAGCTATACAGCTAAATATCGTACCCAAAATATAAGCCGCAATTACCAAAATACGGTTATCAAGCGTTGATAAAAATGTTCCTTCAGAAATAACCGTCCATAATGGTGAAGGAACATTTTTA
>CALAYY010000044.1 GCA_937895465.1 uncultured Clostridia bacterium
TTGTTTTCAACAAAGCGAATAATGCCCAAACAACACTTGATATATCAGGAATTACAAGGTCATTATCAATAATCCTTTCGCCTATTATCCAAAGAACAAACAAAAACAATACGCCAAGTATTATATATATAAAGCCAAAATGTTTTTGTTTTTTTATCATTAATAGTAAAATGAGTCTTCTGGTATATAGATCAATAAATTGGGGTTTTGATTAATCAGAAGTTGAAAATACTGTTCAGCAACGCTTATATTATCTTTGGCATCTTGATAATTTATTACATTGCCGCTTTTTATAGCAGAAGCTATAACCTCAGACGTCATATTAGAAAAATATTCGTGATTATCAATTATATCTTGTGAATAAGCTTCTGGATTATCATTTAGTTCTTGTATATTGGCTTTTAATTGCGTAATAACCGTATCAATCTTGTCAATGTTTTTTGATTCGGGGTTTACAAAAACTCCTGCTTGAGGAATAGACGACATCTTATCTTTTAACACTTCTTGCAAGTCCAGAACATTTAACTTCATTTCAAATTTTATTTTTAACTGTGATAACACAGGCTCCGCTACAAGTGCATAGTCATATTGGGAATCATCACCCTTAAATAAAGACACTACCTCACTTACCCCTGCATAATAGGTTATCTCACAATCAGTAATTTTGCTGTAATTTAAAGCCTCTTTCAAAACTATGTCAGGAGTTGCATTCTGCCCAAAAGCAATCATCTTCTTGCCAGACAAATCAGATAAAGATTTTAGCGGTGTTCCCTCTTTGGATATAATATAAACATTTCCAAAAGTTATCATGGAATCAAGCTTATATATAGAATTATTATTATTATATAGTTTGGCTCCTAGATTCAAAGGGGCAATAACTATATCATGAGATTTTGAAGTAAAAGCCGATGACAAAAGCGCAGGACCGTTTACATTGTCTATTTCAACATCCTTTTGGTCGTAAAGCCCGCCCAAAGCTATCAAGGTTATTCCGTCTGGAACCATAATTTTGACTTTGGTGTTTTGGGTTTTATCGCATCCCAATGCCGCTATGCTCGTAATCAGAAAAGTTGCTGACAGCACTAATGCTAACAAAACCTTTTTCATATTATCATCTCCATGTTATTTATAATTTAGAATACTTATCTTTTTTAGAATAATGTGTATGCAGAATATGATGTGCCTTATGGCTACCCGGTTTTTCAAGATAATCCTTATAAAGTTCAGTAACAGCAGGATTTTGATGAGATTTTCT
>CALAYY010000045.1 GCA_937895465.1 uncultured Clostridia bacterium
TTTCCTTGATTTTTTAGTCCAGAAAATATGACAAACAGCAATATTACGGCTGTAGTTGTCTTGATTCCGCCGCCTGTTGAAGCAGGCGAAGCACCTACAAACATTAATATAATAGTGAAAAACCTTGAAAACAATGTCATTTCGTTTAGATTGACACTGTAATAACCAGCCGTTCGGGGTGTGACTGCCATAAAAAACGCATTGAGCAGCTTTTTTCCAAAGTTCATATCAGCCAAAGAGACATTCCATTCCGCAATCAAAAATACAAGAGTGCTAAAACATAAAATAACAGCCGTAGCAATCAGGACTATCTTTGAATGAAGCATAAGCCTGTTTCTTTTTTTGTAATGTAATACATCAAGAATGACTGAAAAGCCTATACCGCCCAGCACTATCAAAAAACTCACAGACAGCATTATTGAAATGTTACCTGAATAATGTGTAAGGCTTCCAAGAGGGTTATCAGCTCCGCCTAAGATATCAAAGCCGGCATTACAAAATGAAGAGATGGATATAAACACAGCCTTAAAAATTCCGTTTGCGCCAAACTCGAATACAAAAGCTGGCATTAACGCAATAGCACCCAAAAATTCGATAGCAAATGTAATAATTACCATATTGCGTATGTAGCGCACTATCTGAGAAGAAGGCACATCGCCTACAGCTTGCTGCATTGCAAGCCTGTCAGACAGCGTAATTTTTTTTCGTATAGCGAAAAACACAAGCGTCGCAAGCCCCATTACGCCTAAGCCGCCTGTTTGTATTAATATTATTATAACGACATGACCAAAAGTTGAAAATGATGAAGTTGTATCTACAACTGTGAGTCCTGTAACACATACAGCACTTACAGCGGTAAAGGCAGCGTCTAAGAAATTGCGCCAATTTCCGTCCTTGTTAGCTAAGGGGATGCTCAATAAAAACGCGCCTATTATAATAACAGCCAAAAAACCAAATGCAATAAACAATATTTGAAGATTTTTTTTATAAAGAAAAGGTTTTTTTAGTTTTATCAGACTACTCATTTTTTGTTCTTCTTATAACTTCAATTGGCAGACACTCATAGCAGTTATTCCTTCTCCTCTGCCTATTGTTCCGCAGCCTTCATTGGTTGTAGCAGTTATCCCTATCAAAGAACTGCTTATTCCCAAGATATAAGATATGTTTTCTTTCATTTTAGTGATATATGGGTTGAGCTTGGGACGTTCTGCCATCAATGTTATTGATATATTATTAATATCCGCATTTTTGTTTTTCAAAATGCTGACCACTTTTTCCAATAGTTTCAAGCTTGAAATGTCTTTGTATTCTTGATTATTATCAGGAAAAAGACAGCCGATATCTCTTTCTCCCAAAGCGGATAACATGCTGTCCATAAGTGCGTGAACTAAAACATCTGCATCAGAATGTCCTAAAAGTCCGTATTCATAAGGTATATCTACTCCGCCTAAGACAAGACGGCGGTCTTTTACGAGTTTGTGAAAATCGTATCCAAAACCTATCCTATAATCGCAAGAGCTTTTTTGAGAAAACATCAGCAAATCCTCAGAAGTGGTTATTTTGTAATTACTGTCCTCTCCATAGACATAATGACAATCTCCCCATACCTTAGAAAACACCTGACTGTCATCAGTAAGTTCGGCATCAATCTCACTATAAGCCTTTATTAGTTTTTGAGTATCAAAAGCCTGAGGGGTCTGAATTGCCATGAGACTTTTTCGGTCTATGGAAGAAAAAGAATTATCTGTTTTTTGAATTATTGTATCCTTAACATTGATATAAGGAACTGCACTGCCGTTTTGTCGGCAAGCGGTTATAAGATTATTTATAAGTTTTTTTGAAATATTAGGGCGTGCACCGTCATGAATAAGCACATATTTATAATCTTTAGCTAACTTTAATCCGGCTTTTACAGATTGTGTTCGAGTATCTCCGCCCAAAGTCAGTGTAACATCAGAAAAATTAGCAGTAATTTCCTTCAGTCTTTCAATATCGTTTTTAGCGCATACTACAATCTTAGGACAGTCAAACTTATCAAGACAATGTTCTAGTACAGTCTTACTTGCCGCCCTATAAAAAATCTTATTATAGGGTAAGCCCGTTCGCTCGCCTTTGCCTGCACAAACGATTATAGCAGCATAGTCAGCCATCTATGACCTCATAAGCCGTTTGAGGCTGTGCCTTTACAGCCTTCTCATCAACACTTAACACCTTGAAAACAAGCCGTTTATCACCGTAACCCAAGGTTATAATATCATTAGATTTCAAATCATAAGATGATTTTGCCTGACGGCCGTTAACACTGACTCTGCCGCTTTGACATATTTCCTGTGCAACAGTCCGTCTTTTTATAACCCTGCTAAATTTCAAAAATTTATCCAATCTCATATTAAATTCGCCTTGTTTTAATTATCCTTATTTTACCACTTCTAATATGCTTTGGCAGTCTTTATTACGTAAAATAGATATAATTTTTGATTTTTTATAGATACTAAATTTATGAAAAAAATAATAAATAACATCCTAATTTTAACGATATCAGCAATTTTGATTATGTTTGTTTTTGGATGCAATACAGCAAGCCAAAAAAATGATCCAAACCGGACATATTCAGAAGAAACACGGGACTTGCCTCAAAACATACAAAATAAAAACAATACGGACATTCAACAGCCCGCAGCACCCAACAGTATTTCTGACCAAGACGATAACGGACAGTCTTTATTTGACGATGAGAAGCCTGATTCAATAGAAGAGTATTCCAGCCCTACAGAGCCTATTTTTATACAGCCTCAAAATAAAGAAAGAAAGTTATGGAACGAAGAGGCAAAATGGACAATGACTGTAAGCAAGGGCGATTTGTTGGATGCGCTTTCCAAGATGGGTATAAAAGTAGCTTCTATTAGCCCCATAATAATAGACTCTACCGACAAACAAGGCTGTTGTTCTGTCTTGTCAATCGGCGGAAGACTTATTAATGCGTATGAATTATGCGAAAAGTTAAAAATGCCGTCATCATATATTACAAGTATAGAAATAGGTAAATCTAACATTGTTTTTGAGGGAAGGGGCAGTTTTGAGCCGCTACAGGAGAGAACCTTTTTGCCAAAATAACTAAAGGTGTAGAAAAAATGAAAACAGATGGGCTTGCAAAAAAGATTTTAAAAACAACAGCAAAATGGTCGATTATAACTATTTCGGTATTAATGGTTATTGTTCTTATAATAATGATAATAGGCGGTATGTTTGTGCCTAGCGAATATCTTGATCCTTGGAGCAAGAAATACAGCAAAAGAGTAACAGATGAGAGATTGCAGCTTTTGTCTATAGGAATATTGGCACCCAATGCACATAATTTGCAGCATTGGAAATTTGAACTAGATGATAAAGATAAAAAGGTTTTCAAGTTATTTGCCAATCCTGAGCGTATCGGAAGTCAGGACCCTACACACCGTGAAATGCTGATTTCATGCGGTACGCTTTTGGAATATGTCAATATCGCCGCCAAAAAACATAATGTAGGATTGGATACTGAATTGTTCCCAGAAGGACAAATTGATGAAGAAAAGTTTGAAGAGAGCATCAAAACCGTACCTATTGCCAAAGTGACCATTAATGATAAAGTAAATCTTGAAATGCTTAACCTATATGAAAATGTATTTATGCATGAAACCAATCGTTATGAGTATATAAAGACTCCTATGACACAGGCTGAAAAGGAAGTGTATTATTCACTTAATGATTTTAAAGACCTTAATATCAAGTTTTTGTCAGAAGAGCAAGCCAAGAAAAATATTTCTGAGCTTACGCTAAAAGGACTTGATATTACATACAAAGTACCAAGACTGGCAAATGAACTCAAAAAAATCACAAGAACAACAGAATATCAAAAAAATAAAAAACCGTTTGGCTTTTCTTTGGAGACACAAGGAATTAAAAATCCCTTGGCGAAATATTTTTTGGAGGGGAATATGACTGTTATGCCGTTTTTGGGCTCAAATAAAAATACGGCTAAAATTACCCAAAAGGTATATAAAAAACTGTATGACAGCACGGATACATTTATGGTTATGGTCTGCCCGATATCCAAGATGAATGACAGAACTGTTCAGGTCAATTGCGGAAGACTTTATTCAAGGCTGGTGCTTACTGGACATACTCTTAAGATGGGCTTTCATCCTATGAGTGCGCTTATAGCTGACTATGAAGAAGCCGTGCAGATAAAAGGCGAATTTATGACCAAATATTTAAGTGCCGACGAATATCCTTTTATGATTACAAGAGTCGGGCTTGTTACAAAACTGTTTCCAAAGTCAATGCGGCAGAATGTATTAGATTTTGTAAAATAAAAAAACGGCAAAGAACAGACTACAATCTATTCTTTGCCGTGATTGCTTATTTTTTGCCAAAATAAAGTGCCAAGTTAAAAATTTATAAAATTCTTATGCTTGTTCGCGTGCTTTGTCAAATTCTTTTAATATCTTGTCTTTAATTAACTCTCTGGTTTCGGTATTCAAAGGATGAACTATATCCTTAAACTCGCCTTCAGGAGTCTTTCTGCTGGGCATTGCAATAAAAAAGCCCTCATTGCCTTCTATTACCTTTATATCATGTACGACAAAGCATTCATCAATAGTAATAGACGCTATAGCCCTGATTTTGCTATCTTCCTTGGTTTTTAATCTGATCCTAACTTCAGTAATATTCACCCCTTAGTCACCATCCTTCAATTAATGCAAGAATTAATAATAATTCCTAATAATATAATACTACTTTTTTTATAATAATTCAATACTTTTTTAAAAAAATTTAAAGAAATGAGTTTTTTGGAACTTTAAAAAGGAAAATAACATATATATTTATATCAAAACATAAAGATTTACCATGAATATTTATTTTATCGGAATAGGCGGAATCAGCATGTCCGCACTTGCTATTATATGCCATAGACGCGGGCATACTGTTATGGGCTCGGATATTCATCAGTTTGATTCATATGAAAAAATGAGAAGCATGGGCATTGAAATAAACTTAGGTCATACCAAACGTGATTTTTCTAGCATTGACCTGGTCGTTTTTAATGCTGCAATTTCAATGGATAATCCTGAACTTATAGCCGCCAAGCAACAAAACATCCCTTGCGTCAAGCGCGCTCAGCTGTTAGGCAGTATAATGGCGGAGTATCCTTTTCCTATTGCCGTAAGCGGAATGCACGGTAAAACCACAGCAACCGCTATGATTATCCAAATCTTGTATGCTTATGACCCCACAGTGCATCTAGGCGGAGAATTTGATTTGATAGACGGCAATTACCGTATAGGCAAAAGCGTTTATTTTGTCACGGAAGCCTGTGAGTATAAGCGAAATTTTTTATATCTTAAGCCTTATGTAAGTATTATTTTAAATATTGATGAAGACCATCTCGACTATTTTAAGGATATAGAAGATATTCAAGAAGCTTTTTCTGAGTTTGCAGCAGGGACTAAAAGAAACGGCGTAATTATAGTCAATGGAGAAGATTCGCGTGCACTTGCAAGTGCCGCTTTGACTATGCGAAGATATCTTACATTTGGAATAGGCGATAATTATGACTTTTGTGCCAAAAACCTTCAAGAAGAAAACGGCAGATATTCATTTGATTTTTTTAGACAAGACAGAAAAATCTGCCGTATATCATTGAAGATTGCAGGACGGCATAATGTTTATAATGCTCTTGCCGCCGCCTCAGCCGCTAATATCTTTAATATAAGCCCAAAAAAAATATCTTCCGCACTCTCGGCTTTTGCAGGTGTAAAAAGAAGATATGAGCACTTTGGTAAGGTAAACGGTGCCCAAATAATAGCCGATTATGCACATCATCCCAACGAAATAAAAGCGGCAATATTAACCGCAAAATCTCAAAGTAAGAGAGTTGTTACAGTGTTTCAGCCGCATACTTATTCACGCACCAAAGCTCTTTGGAATGCGTTTAAAAAATCATTGGCTTATGCGGATAAGATAGTTTTGTTGCCTATCTATGCCGCAAGAGAACAAAATGATCCAGAAGTAACAAGCCAAAAGTTAAGTGAAGAATTAAAGAGTGAGGGCAAAGATGCTTTGTATTTTGAAGATTTTGCAGCTTGTGCTGATTATTTCAAAAAAAGCCTAACTGAACAAGACTTGCTTTTGATAACAGGAGCAGGAGATATAATAGAACTCAAAAATTATCTTATTTCGGGAGCGCAAAAAATATAAGCCTGTTCGCTGAAATTAAAAATTACATCATAAATCAAAACTTGCTTAGGTATATTAAAAGAAACCATAAAAAAACTCCTTGACTATAATATAATTAATCAAGGAGTATTTATTCATTTCTATGAATTTTATATCTTAATAAAGATTTTGTGATACATAAGCGGATTTTGGCTGAAGTCTTTTATACCTTTATCTGCTTCTTCAAACTTTATCTCTTTGGATATAAAGGGTGTTACATCCACAGCCTTTTTTGCAAGCATATTAATGGCGGCGGGTATTTGCTTCTGACCGTTGTTAATACCAATAACCGTCAGCTGCTTTGATAAGATACCGCTCATATTGCCGTTCATAATTTCTGCCGTATAATCCCAGCCTACTATGGCAACTTTTCCGCCCACAGAAGCATAATCAAAAGCCTTTTGAATTTTTTCGTTGGAATTAGCCAAAAACACTGAGCATTCGCAATTTCTTCCGCCCGTTATTTGTTTGATTCTTTCATAGGGGTCATTAACACTTGAATTTATAGTATAGTAAATTCCAAGATTTGAGGCAATATCAAGCTTATCCTGATGAAGGTCTATGATAATGGGAACAGCCTGATAATACAATGCTAACTGCGCTATAATTATTCCTAGGACGCTTGCGCCTATAATAACTATATGTTCGCCTTCGTTTACTTTGAGTTCATTAAAGGTTTTGACTGCTATTGAAGTATGTTCTATAAACTGGGCTTCTATGTCTGAAATTTGCTGAGGGATTTGATAAAGATTGGTTATAGGAACAGATGCAAAATCTCTTATAAGTCCTTCTGACGAAACCCCCATAATCTTCATTTTTTCACATTCCCATTGTCTGTGTGTTTTGCAGGCATAGCAATTATTGCATGAGATGTTGGGGTCAATTATGACCCTTTGCCCACGCAAAAGTCCGTATGAATTGTTTTCGTCAATTTCACTTATTATACCTACTGCGTGTCTTCCCGGAATAAAAGGGTATTGAATACCTGCCAAATCACCTTTGAATGCTTTTGCATCAAAAGTAGTCAGGCTGGCAAGAGTAATTTTTATTTTGGCATTATTGATGGGCTTTTCGTTTTCTTTGATTTCCTGCAGCATAATTGAATTAGGCTTATCAATTGTCCAAGCTTTCACAAACACCTCTTTAATCTATTTTAGTTTTAACAGTATATCACTATTTGGTACATTTTGAAATGAATTTATGACACACAATGTTGAGTAAATTGTCAAAAAAGGTCAGATTTTACCATAAAAAATGATATTAATTAATAAAAATATGTTATTATAATAGAAAACGCTGGTTAAGAAGTTGGCAATAATCAATAATGTACCAAATGCATTTACTTGACTAAAATAGCATGCCTGTCTTATAATGTTATGGCAATAATTTTGAATTATTTAGGAGAGCGAAAATAAATGAAAGAGAAAATTCATCCCGATTACCATGAGGTTACTATAGAATGTGCCTGCGGTGAAAAATTTGTAAGCGGTTCAACGGCAAAAGGAGATAACATTAAGGTAGAAGTTTGCTCCAAATGTCATCCCTTTTATACAGGAAAACAAAAGGTAGCCGAGACAGGCGGAAGAATCGATAAGTTTAATAAAAAGTTTGGGCTTAAGGGCTAGATAATACTTTTTAAGTGCCGTTATTTTTTGCATGCTTAGCAAAAGATATTTGCGCACTTTTTTTATTTTATAAAGGTTTTTTATGAAAAACAAAAAAGGCAAAAAGACGCTTATCGGCGGACAGGCGGTAATGGAAGGAATTATGATGCGCGGTGCACGCTCAATGGCTTTGGCTGTTCGAGACCCTGAAGGCAACATACTTCTAAGAACTGAGCGGTTTAAGAAAAACAAGGGTATTATTAATAAGATTCCCCTAGTCCGCGGTGCGGTAATGTTTTTTCAGACCATGGTTACAGGTGTCAAAACCTTATTAAAAAGTGCCGAAGTTTATGGGGAAGAAGACGGCAAAACCGAAATCACTAACGGCGCCGCATTTTTGGCTGTGTTTCTGGGGCTTGCTTTTTCTGTTGTTTTATTTATGTTTTTGCCGAGTCTAATTAGTGACGGCGTTAACTTTTTGGTTTTTAAACTGTGGGGATATAAGAGCAATGTCCTGACAAGTGTAATTGAAGGCGTAACCAGACTTTTAATATTTTTGGCTTACCTTATTTCAGTTTCATTTTTAAAGGATATCAAACGCACTTTTATGTACCACGGTGCAGAGCATAAGACAATAAACTGTTTTGAAAAAGAATATGAACTTAATGTACAAAATGTCAAAAGCTGTTCAAGAGTGCATGACAGATGCGGTACTACCTTTTTGTTTTTGGTAATGATAGTATCTATTATCTTGTTTACATTTTCCAATGCCTTTGTAAACTTTTTGGGCAGTCTTAATCCGACATGGCTGTTTTTGAGTACTTGGTACGGAAAAATTTTGGTAAGACTTATCTTATTGCCGCTGGTAGCAGGGTTATCTTATGAGCTTTTAAGAATATCCGCCAAGCTTCCTGACAACTTTTTTATACGCATTATTAAAGCACCTGGACTTGCATTGCAATATCTGACTACCAAAGAGCCGGACGATGATATGATTCAAGTCGCTATCAAAGCGTTTTTGGCAGTTGACGAGATGGAAAAAGACGATAATGTAAAATGCGTGGATTGGGATGATTTGGACTTTAAGACGGCAAAAGATGAATTAACGGCAAAATTAACGGATGCAGGCATTGACGCAAATGAGGCGGATTGGATTTTTGCCCATGTATTAAAAACCAATAGACTGAGTCTCAAAACTATAAAAACCTTAAAACGCAATCAATATTATGCGGCAAAAAAAATTGCTGAACAAAGGATAAAAAACAGAACACCGCTTCAGTATATACTGGGCGATGTAGATTTTTGCGGACACAAAATTATTGTCAATAAAAATGTGCTTATTCCACGTTTTGAAACGGAAGTTTTGGCAACTCTTGCCAAAGATAAGGCGGCAGAGTATTCTTCGCCCAAAGTCTTGGACCTATGCACAGGAAGCGGATGTATAGCTGTAGTTATTGCCAGCAGTGTAAAAAATTCGGAGGTTATAGCTTCTGATGTCAGTAACTTAGCACTTGAAACAGCTAGGCAAAACAGCAAGGATATTTCCAATATCAAACTCATTCAAAGCGATTTGTTTGAAAATATTCAAGGCACTTTTGATATTATTATATCTAATCCGCCTTATATAAAAACTGATGAGCTTATAACGTTGTCCAAAGAAGTCAAACAAGAGCCTGTCAAGGCATTGGACGGCGGCGAAGACGGACTTGAAATTATCAAAAAAATTATAAAGAATGCTAAAGACTATCTTAACCCAGACGGAAATTTGATGATTGAAGCGGGGATAAACCAACCCCAAATTATAAAGCAAATATTAGAAACACAATATAAAGACTATTATTACGGCATTGAGATAATAAATGATCTAGACTCAATAGAAAGAATTATTTTATGCAAAAGGGCAAAATAACGCTATGATAAATAAGCTTGAAGAAATAAAAAACAAATATGACAAGCTGACTGAAGCTTTGGCTGACCCTAATTTTATTTCCAATATGGAAGAATGGAAAAACGCAGCCAAAGAGCATTCAAGACTTGAACCGATTATCGACAAATATACAGAATACGCCAAAAGCTTGGCGGCAAAAGATGAAGCATACGAGATTTTGATGCATGGCAATGACGTAGAACTGAAAGAACTAGCTCAGATGCAATACGATGAAGCTTTAGCTTTGATTGAAGCTCAGGAAGAAGAACTCAAAATTATGCTCCTTCCCCCTGATAAAAATGATGATAAAAACGTCATTATGGAAATCAGAGCAGGTGCAGGCGGAGAAGAGGCAGGGCTTTTTGGAGCAGAACTTATGCGTATGTATAAGATGTATGCTGCAATTCAGCGCTGGAAAGTTGAAGATATTACCATGAACATCACAGAAAAAGGCGGAGTAAAAGAAGCTGTCTTTTCTCTTTCAGGGGACAGTGTGTATTCTAAGATGAAGTTTGAAAGCGGAGTGCATAGAGTTCAACGTGTACCCGATACCGAAACGCAAGGGCGTGTTCATACCTCAACTGTTACTGTAGCGGTATTACCTGAAGCAGAAGATATCGTTGTCGAAATTAATGAAAAGGATTTGAAAGTTGATACCTATAGAAGCGGCGGAGCCGGCGGACAGCATGTCAACAAGACAGAATCAGCTATAAGAATTACTCATTTTCCTACAGGCATGGTGGTTACATGTGAAGATGAGCGTTCTCAGATAAAAAACAGAGAAAAGGCAATGAAAGTGCTAAAATCCAGGCTGTATGACTTTTACCAAACTCAAGCAGATGAAGATTATGCAATGACAAGGCGCGGTCAAGTAGGAACAGGCGATCGCTCCGAACGAATACGCACTTATAATTTTCCTCAAGGGCGCATAACTGACCATCGTATAGGACTTACCGTTTATGACCTAGAAAACTTTATGAACGGTGCAATAGACAATATGGTAGAACAGTTGAGATTAGCAGACCAGACACGCAAACTTCAGCAAAGCCAATAAATTTTATCTGAATCTTTACAATCCGACGATTTTAAAAAAGAAGTTTTTATTATTCAAGGCTGTTTTAATTTATATCACACTAGGGTATTATAAGCTCAGCTTATGCCTATTGCTATAATTAAAATGGCTTTTTTGTATTTTTTTGTTTACAGCTAATAACACTTATTATATAATCTCAAGCATAATATGTCATAAACATGACGGAGGAAGTAAATGGCTTTAGCAAAAAGAACATCCAAAATATCAAAATCATTGACGCTTGCAATCACCTCAAAAGCTAACAAGATGAAAGAAGAGGGAATAGATGTAGTAGGCTTTGGGGCGGGCGAACCTGATTTTAACACGCCTGCATTTATTATAGATGCAGCAAAAGAGGCATTGGATAAGGGTTATACAAAATATACAGCCAACAGCGGTACGCCCGTATTAAAAAAAGCCATTTGCGATAAGTTTTTTAGGGACAACGAATTGACTTATGCCCCTAACCAGATAGTTGTAAGCAACGGTGCTAAGCATTCTTTGTATAACGCTATGCTTGCAATTGTAGAACAAGGCGACGAGGTAATAATTCCTGCTCCTTTTTGGTTGACCTATCCTGAGCTTGTCAAGATGTGTGACGGCACACCTGTAATAGTCGATACTAAAGACGACGGCTTTAAACTTACACCTGACAAACTAGAGCAAGCAATAACAGATAAGACTAAGGCTGTGATTATTAATTCTCCATCCAATCCCACAGGTGTGGTTTATACCAAAGAAGAATTATGGGCTTTGGCTGAGGTTTTGGAAAAAACTGAAATCTACATCATAAGCGATGAAATTTACGAAAAAATCATATATAACGGAATAAAGCATTATTCAATAGCACAATATTCCCCCAAAATATATAAGCAAACCATTGTAATAAACGGAGCGTCCAAAACATATTCTATGACAGGCTGGCGTATAGGGTATCTTGCTGCCGACATAGATATTGTAAGGGCGATAGACAACATGCAGAGCCATTGCACTTCTAACGCTAACAGCATTGCTCAATATGCAACTGTAGCGGCATTAAACACCAAGAGCAATTTTCTTGATGAAATGGTCAAGACCTTTGACGGACGAAGAAAGATGATTATTGACTTTGTCAATTCTTGCGAAGGCTTGTCTTGTCCCAATCCGCAGGGTGCTTTTTATGTAATGATTAATATCAGCAATATTTTTGGAAAATCAATTGACGGTAAAGTAATTGACAGTTCATTAAAAGCGGCTGAATTAATGCTTGAATATGCACGCATTGCCGTAGTTCCCTGTGAGTCTTTTGGCGCACCCGAATATGTAAGACTGTCTTATGCTATTTCCAATCAAGACATTGAAAAAGGTCTGAAGCGGCTAAAAGAGTTCCTTAACAATCTAAAATGACATTAGTAATATTCTCTAATTTATGAATCAGCCATAAAAGCATGCTGATAATTTTGTGATAAAAAAATCAAGTTAATAAAGTAATAAAAAAACGGCATATAAATAATAAATTTATTGACAAATATATTTGAAATAAGTATAATTATATTTATTTTTTAATAATTATAACAAATGACAGCCATCTAAATGCATAAATATGCATAATATAGGAGCAGATCATGGGAAACGAAAACGGGCAGAAGCCTAAAACCCATTTTAACAAAAAGACAAACCTTTTGGAAAGGGAGTATTATCATCATACCTTGCAGGATGTAGAAGAGCCTAATCTATTTCGGGAGATTTTTAATTATACCGAAGTGCCTAAGGTTATTTTCAATAGGCGAGTTGTTCCTATGGAAATGCCTGAAAATATATGGATTACTGACACGACATTTCGTGATGGACAGCAGTCAACTGCGCCGTTTAGTGTAGAACAGATAGTACATATATATAAGCTGTTATCAAAATTGGGCGGAGAAAAAGGACTAATCAGACAGGCAGAGTTTTTCTTATATACTGACAAAGACAGAAAAGCCGCCGAAGAATGCATGAATCTAGGGTTAGAATTTCCTGAAGTTACAAGCTGGATAAGAGCCAATCCCAAGGATTTTGAGCTTGTCAAAAGTATGGGTATAAGAGAAACTGGAATATTGGTCAGCTGTTCGGATTATCATATTTTCAAAAAGATGAATATGACCAGAGGTCAGGCTATGGAAAAATATCTATCTATAGTATCTGCCGCATTAGAACAGGGCATAGTTCCCAGATGTCATTTTGAAGATATTACCCGTGCGGACTTTTACGGCTTTGTTGTACCTTTTGCAATTGAGCTTATGAATCTGTCCAAACAAAGCGGCATTCCTATTAAGATAAGAGCATGTGATACTTTGGGTTATGGTGTTTGTTATACTGGTGCGGCTTTGCCTAGGTCTGTTCCTGGCATAATATACGGACTAAGACAATATGCAGGCGTACCAAGCGAGCAGATAGAATGGCATGGACATAATGATTTTTATAAAGTGGTTACCAATGCTTCTACAGCATGGCTTTACGGATGCAGTTCGGTCAATTGTTCTGTGCTTGGAATAGGCGAGAGGACGGGCAACTGCCCTTTGGAGGCTATGGCAATAGAATACTGTCAGCTAAAAGGTACGGATGACGGAATGAATCTTTCTGTTATAACAGAGCTAGCGGATTATTTTGAAAAAGAAATAGGCTATGCCGAGAACCCCCTATGTAGGACGCAGCTTTAATGCGACAAGGGCAGGAATTCATGCTGACGGACTTTTGAAAGACGAAGAGATATATAACATATTTGATACTCAAAAAATCCTTAACAAAAAGCCCATAGTTTCTATCAATAATCATTCGGGGCTTGCTGGAATTGCGTATTGGATTAATGCATATTATGAACTCGATGACGAAAACAAAGTTGATAAGCAAGATAAGCTGGTAGTCAAAATGAAAGAAATGATTGAAGGTGAATATACTTGCGGAAGAGACACCATAATGGGCGATGACGAACTTGATAATATGGTACGTATTATAGACAAAAAACTGCATAAGGTTTTGGATATACGTGAAAGAAAATTAAAAATAGACTAGCTGATTAATATCATAACATCAAAAAAAGAGTTTGCCAAAAAAACTGGCAGGCTCTTTTTTTGTTGACAGCGAAAGATACTGAATTTAAAATGGGTTTTAGGAAGGGGATAAGATGAGAACAATAAGATTAAATCAAAACATGTCTATTAACAAGGTGTTGGCAGAGATTATAGGCGGTCAAAAGGTCAGATTGTTTTTGAAAAACGGCATTTATTATGAAAAGGTGCTGATAGATAAGCCCAATATAATAATAGAAGGGCAATCGCAAGAAGGTGTCAGGATTGTTTTTGATGATTATGCCAAAAAAATTCATATAGACGGACAGGAATATAATACCTTCAGAACATATACCGTAAGTATAACCGCACCAAATATTACGTTAAAAAATCTTAGTGTTGTCAATTCTTCAGGCAATCCCATAGAAAAAGGGCAGAGCGTGGCATTGAGCCTTTACGGTAATAATATCAAGGTTATTAACTGTACCTTAGAGTCAACTCAAGACACCTTGTTTTGCGGACCTTTGCCTGACGATTTGATTATTAGATATGACGGCTTTTTGGCTGACCAAGAAAGATATTATGAAGGTGAAGCTTATCAGTATTTTGAAAACTGTAAGATTATGGGAAGTGTAGATTTTATATTTGGGTGCGGCAATGCTAGGTTTTTTAACTGCAAAATCATATCTATCAATGACGGTAGAACGCAAGGCTATGTATGCGCTCCCGCTCACAGCCTAAAGCAAGACGGCGGTTTTATTTTTTTGTCGTGTAGATTTCTTAACAGTGATTGCCAAAATCAATCAGTCTTTTTGGCTCGTCCTTGGCGTGATTTTGGGAAATGTGTCTTTATTGACTGCGAAATAGACAGCCATATTAATGAAGCATTGTTTGACCCATGGAACGATACCCAAAGGGATAAAACAGCAAGGTTTTGGTATTATAATCTAAAGAATATTGATGAATCAAAAATAGTATCATGGGCAAAAAAGATGTCTTATGAACAAGTCAGAAAGTTAAAAACCGAGAAAGTTTAAAAAAACTGCAAAGAGCCATAAAGAAATTAAAACATTAGACAGTTTTTTGGATTGTTTTGGCGCTTATACTGTTAAAATGCTATAACAAACACATTATGGAGAAGATATGAAAAACAAAAGATTTGAAGTGCTGGCAGTTGGCAACAGCTTTTCTGAGGATGCGTTAGCGCACCTGCATAATATAGCTGCAGCTTTAGGAAAAAAGGATATTTTGATTGCTAATCTATATATAGGCGGATGCAGTCTTGCTACACACTATATCAATGCACAAAATAATAATAAGGACTATGAATTTCAAATTTGGAAGGACGGCAACAAACAGCCCTTACAAAAATACAGTATTTTGGATGGATTAGTGTACAGTGACTGGGATTATATATCTTTGCAGCAGGTTTCAACACTTAGCGGACAGGCTGATACTTATGACTATGATATTTTGAGGTATTTGGTCTCTTATTTTAAGCAGTATACTATTAATCCTGATGTAAAGATAGTTTGGCAGGCAACATGGGCGTATCAAGGCAACAGCAATCATGAAGCATTCAATAATTATGATAATAATCAAATGACTATGTATAACAGCATTAATGCAGCAGTAAAAGAGTGTATAAATAATAATCATAATTTTGAATTGATAATACATAACACTACGGCAATTCAAAACGCCCGCACAAGTTATCTGGGCGATGGATTGACAAGGGACGGATTTCATCTGTCATTAAAAGAGGGACGGCTTATTGCTGCACTTATGTATTATAAGACACTGACAGGTGCAGATATCAGTCAGCTTCCTGATAGGCTTAAGGGATATCTTGACCTTGATAATTACTTTTATAGAATGGCTGTCGAGAGCGTGGAAAACGCTTATAATAATCCTTATCAGATTACCAAATCTAAGTTTATACAAAATCCTGAAAGATATTAAAAGGATGAGTCCTATCCGTATCCGTTGTAAAATGAGTTTTTTGGATGAAAAAAAAGGGATAGCATAAAAAAGATGTCTTATGAACAAGCCCAAAAGATAAAAGCAAGGAAAACATCTATTCGCCGATTATTTTTATAAGTATCCGCTTAGCTCTCATACCGTCAAATTCGCCGTAAAAAATCTGTTCCCAAGTCCCAAAGTCTAGTTTGCCGTCAGTTACCGCAACTACAACCTCTCTGCCCATTATCTGTCGCTTTAGATGAGCATCTGCATTGTCCTCATAGCCGTTATGGGCGTATTGATTGTAAGGCTTTTCTGGGGCAAGCTTTTCCAACCATTTTTCCATATCACTGTGAAGTCCGCTCTCATCATCATTGATAAAAACGCTTGAGGTTATGTGCATAGAGTTGACCAGTACCAAGCCTTCTTTGATACCGCTTGCCCTTAACGCCTCATTGACTTTGGGCGTAATGTTAATAAAAGCCCGCCTTGACGGGGTGTTGATTGTAATAACCTGTCTGTAACTTTTCATGACTGTATTATATCAAAGGCTGTTTAATAAGAAAAGCCAAAAATTAATTATAGCTCAACCTTTCCACCGCTAAAAAGGCATTCGTATATAACTTTATCTTTATACATGATTTCTTCTGTTCCCTGATACCAGTTGATATCGCCTGATGTTTTGCAAGTATAAATATAATCACCTTTTATAAAAGTTTTTGGACCTCTATACGGCATGTCTTTTGGAACATGGTATAAAGCCTCTTTTAAAAAGTCACCAGAAAAAACAGAACTATCAAACACCCGCCCCGAATAATTCATTACCCATAATGGAACATTGTCTTGCCATATCGCTTCTTCTCCATGAAATATTTTGCCGCCAAGATAGGTATCCATATACAGCAAATTATCTTTCTGATACTTTAAATCATGAGCGTCGGGTCTAAACGGTGTAACCTCACTGCCGTGTCCTGCATAAGTGTTTCTCTTTGCTGTTATCAAAAAATCAAGAATCTTATTGTCCATATTTTCCCTCGAATAAACATATATTTATTAGTATATATTATCATTACGAACAAATCAAACATATTTTTAAAAAAGATAATTTACAGGTTTTTAACGTCTTAATCCCTAAGTTGCTACAAAAGAGACGATTTAATTAAAGCTTTATGTTTTAGATAAATAAGTAGAGGTTAACTTAAATTTGCTTAAACTATCGCAAATTTAAAAAGTGCATTAAAGAAGCTTCAAATTTAGGGAGGTCTCTCAAAGCTAATGTTATGTTGTGTTCAAGTTCGCTTTTTTCATTTTCATCAAATTCTACTTTATTACAAAGTAGTGTTAATGGATGATTATATACTCGATGCGTATTTTCTGCTACAACTCTAAGTCCACATTCGATTTGATGCGTCTTGCAAAAGGAGTGTATTTTATTATACATCATTCCGTTTAAAACGTTATAGTTTGCTGATAAGTGATTAACTAATAGTGATTTATAATGTGCATTACGGCGATCAATTTCTACTTTTATCATGTAAAAAAAAGTATCCCAAAATTTATCTCGGCTTGTCTTAGTACTAAAATAAATAAAACCATGCTGATTTTTTTCTATAATACGAATTTCAAGTATTTCAGCATTTTCTGATAGAAACGACTTGATATATTCAGTTGCCTTAGAAACCATGTCGGGACCAAATTTATATATTAGATTTAATGCTAATGGATATTTTTTAATGAGTTTATTTGAGTATTTAATAATGCGCTTGCTTGGAATCAAATGCCTACATATCATATTCTCGTAATGTCTAAGGATTAGTCGTATGTCATATGAAATTAAATTGTTATTATTCTGGTCATTTAATATCTCTTCAATTGCTTCGACAATCATAGAGTAGTTTGCGATATGCCAATTATCTAAATCAGAAGCCGCTTTACCATCAGGTGAAAGAAAAATACAAAGTTGTTTATAGTCTTGATAGTCGTGATTAATAAGAGTTCGATATTTATTTAATTGCCCATCATCATTACCTTTAATACGCTCAGTTGCATACACTTTATTTTCAATAATTATTGCCAATTTTTCTTTTTGGGATAGCATCAAGATATCGATATTATGTACTGACTCCAAGAAAATAACAAATGAAGAAAAATCAAGTACATCTAAATCTTCAATGCTCATGTTTATATGCTTGTTTGCAGAAATTACATTATGCAATAACTTTTTTACAAACATATCGCCTAGACCATGATTTTTATTTGCATCTAAAAAATAGGCAATGGTTCGACTGTGCTTTGTTTCCATTCTTGTTATGCCCGCTATCTCAAAAAAATTAGGCTCACTATACTCTTTGGCAAGCTCATAGTATGAATCTATATCATTGAAAAAAGAATCAATTGAGGCAATTGCTTTATCGTAATCAAATTCATCAGGCGGCGACATTTCGTTAAGTTCAAAAACAGCATCCAAAACGCTTTTTCGCTTTGAATATACCAATGAACATTTCTCTTTTAATGTTTCTAATTGTTTTTCCATACTGCTTCCTTTCCATGAAGTATTTTGCCGCAAAGATAGGGTATTCATTTATACACTTTATATTTGTCGTTTTTAGTGTATATTAAAAGGTGATCATAAGCAATAATTTCAGTCATAACATATAACAGAAAATTTTCAGTATAAAAAAATAAGTTTCTAACTATTTTCTTCAAAAATGCTAAAGAAAAGGCTCTCACGCCAGTTTGCTAAAAACAGTCCACAGGACTGTTTTTTTAACGCTCACGTTCGAATCCTTGATCTGCAATATAAAAGGGATAGGCTGTCGCCTATCCCTATTGGCGGAGAGAGAGGAATTCGCTCCGCATTACTACGTAATGCTATCACGCCGGTTCGGGGCAACAGTCCACAGGACTGTTGCTGTTCCCTCACGTTCGAATCCTTGGTCTTTTTACGTAAAATAGGGCTGACAAAGTCAGCCCTATTGGCGGAGAGAGAGGGATTCGCTCCGTTCCGCTACGCTTCACTATCACGCCGGTTCGCTAAAAACAGTCCACAGGACTGTTTTTTTAACGCTCACGTTCAAATCCCTATCCTGCAATATAATAGGG
>CALAYY010000046.1 GCA_937895465.1 uncultured Clostridia bacterium
GATAGTATAAGCCTAAGCTCACATCAAAATATTCCTTAAGCGTTTCTTCAACGGTAATTTCTACCGTCTTAGTCAATCCGCTTGCAGATGTTATATAAATATATGCAGTTCCTGCTGTAATACCAGAAACAATCCCGACAGAATTGACAGTGCAAACCTTGGCATTAGTGGATACAAACATCAAATAATCATCTTCAGCACCGCCAAGTATTGCCCCTATATCAGCCATATCGCCTGTATTTAGAGAGATTTTGTCAACATCAAGGGTTATAGCTGAAATTTCATTTTTTAGCTCAAGATTAGGCGAAACAGTGACTGTAATTATCTTTTGCATTCTATTAGGCTTGCCATAACTGCTTTGGGCATAGGCTGTTATAGTAGTCCTTCCAAAGCCCTTTGCCCTTATCATGCCGTTGTAAACAGTAGCAACAGATGCATTGGCACTTTCCCATATAAGAGGGTCGTTAGAGTTTTGAGGTGTTACTATTGTTTCTACAATGTGAGTTTGTCCTGGATTTAGACTGATAGAATCTTTATCAAAAGATATAGCTGTTATTGGCGTAACAGTAGTAATAGTTGTAGGTGTTCCGCCAATTTTTTGATAAATATTATCAATAGTAATGCTTGTGTTCAGATCATATGAATAAAAGCCTCGCATTATGGCATCTATTATTTCTCTATGTTTTGGTATCGCTGGCAAGCCGGATGAAGTTGGAACGCGATTAATAATAGCAAACTGATCATCAACATCATTACGCATTCCCGTATTATCCCAGGCTACACCTACTACTTTTGCACGGCGGAAATAAAGGTTCCATGCTTCATAAAAATATGCACGCTGGGGAGTATTGTTCTTGTCTGTTGCCCCGTACTCACCAAATAATATAGGTATCCCCTTTGATGTAAACTTATCTACTAGCTTGTTAATTGATGTAGCGTAATTTCTTACATCGTTTTGAGAATATGTAACACTATCCATATTGCCCATACCAAACGGCCATGGATAGTCATGCACAGAAACCATAAACTTATTAGCTGAATTTATAGGGTCATCGGGTAACGCAAAACCATTTTCAGGGTCAGTAGTTGTGCCTATATTGGTGTATCTTCCAGACACTGCAAGCCATCTTTTTGTGTTATTTGCCCCTGTGCTACGTACCTTATCTGTAAAGATTTGATTTAGTTCCATAATAGCGGCAACATCTTTCTTTATCTGCTCCGAATTATCGGCACCGCCTTTTACCTCATTCATTGCTTCAAAGATTAGATGCTCATCATAGTTTTTAAACCTTTCAGCTATATGCTCCCATGCTTTACCAAATTTTTGCTTTACTTTATCCCATTCGGAACTATTAGTTTGATAATGCGCCACATGAATCCAACCGTCCTGCTCGGCACCATCATGATGCATGTTAATGACGGCATACATATCCTGTTTTATTGCATAATCAATTATTTGCTGAACACGATTGAGCCATAAATCTTTGATCTTATAGTCGTTTTCATCCTCAATCATTTTTCCCCATGTTATGGGAATCCTAACGGTATTAAAACCCATATTATGTACGCTGTCTAAGAGTAATTGGGTAGTAACTGCGCCTCCCTCCTGACTTTGCCATACGGTCTCACCTGGAATAAAACTACTGTGTCCATCTAGAGTGTTACCGAGGTTCCAACCCACACCCATTTCTTTGGTAAGCTGATCAGCAGAAAGTTCTCGGAAAGGTAGTGCTTGTTGCCCCTCATAAGAGACACCTTCTGCCAAAATACTATTATTAGATTTTGGAAAACTCCAAATTGGCAAAACGCCAATCAACATAATTGCAGCAAGAAAAAAAGCCAAAGCAACTTTGCACTTTTTTATTTTCAACATAATTTCCTCCTATATCAATAAAAATCAATGCGATATAATTTTCAAATATTTGCACTTTTTTAGTACATAAATTATTTAATAATTTTGACTGCCCTTATATAAAATTATTAATATTATTAATCCATGGAATCATGGTATTTAACACATAGCTATTTCTGCCATTAAAAAAGGTTGACATCCTGCTTATGCGATTTGTGCGTTCGTTAATTGATTGCCACACAACAGGAAAGCGCTGTAATGTTCTATTCATTTCAGTCTGACTATATATATTTGATAATTGAGTAATTTTTTGAGATACCTTTGTCTTTTCAAATTCATCATTAGCGTAATGCTCCAGAACCTCCGCAAGCTTTGTTTTAAATTGAGCACTCTTCATAAACTTTCTGTAAAAAAGAGCAATATTTGTACCTGAATCATTATATGTTCTCATAGCGGTATTATCATAATATTTAGTGCTGGCATTTCCATAATGATCTGAACCCATTTCTGTATCATATACACAAAATCGCCATTTGCCGTCTGCATAAATATTACTGCTATCTGTATTTCTTGTGCGCCAGCAAGCCCAATTTTTGCCCGGCCAATCCTCGTTTCTTATAAACATCTCAAAAGCAGCATAATCAATAAACGAATCCACATCTATATATTGACATGCTTGCTCGTATTGAGCTTGAACAGAAAGGTCAGCGGTCTCAAACCATTTGACCATATTGTCATATGATACCAAATCGCTAGTTGTTCCCTCTTCAAGCTTTGCTGTATATTGATCATCAGCTTTTACCATAATCACTTGATCCTTATCAACACCGTAATGACTGGCAAAATAATCATCGTTAAAATCTTGTTGCAAGGTGTATAAGCCCCAATATTCGCCTTCTAAAAAAACAATACATGCACGCCCATCCTGAATACTAAGATTTCTGTCTCGAATTAAAGACTGATGCAAGACATCTGCAAACTTACAATAAAAAGCATCGTTTGCGCCAGTTCTGGCAATAAGTTTTTTGAATTTTTCCAGTTTGTTTCCCTTTGAATCCTTTACTTCGTCAAAAAATCCATATTCAAAATTATCAGCTCCTTCTTGATATTCATCTCTAGCATAAAATCGCAAGCTTTTTTGAATATCACCGCGCGAATAACCGCCCTGTATTCTCATTCCGCAATTTTGTCCCAAGATATATTCACCATTATTCTCAAAAAAATCAATATAAACAGGGCGTTCCCATTCACGCCCTTTTTGTCTGTAATTAGCCTGTATCCATTGAGGCTCTACTCCAGGCGTATTTTTATCTTTATCATAATAATAGCCGTTAACATAAATCCCGTTATTATAATCAAAAAGATTATCAGGGTCAGTTATGACTGAAATAAGAGATATTTGATTATTCTTAAACTCTCTCGTAAAAGATGCAGATGAGGTGCCTACAAAGTACGATGCATTGATAATTTTTGATTGGTGGTCTCCTGCTACTGCAATTGCCCGCAAAGTGAAACACTTAGGAACATTAGAGTTAAAAGGAATCGTTTTACCAGAATAAAACTGATTCATAGTGGACGGATCACGTGCAGAATAGACATTAGCACTACTGCTTCTGTCTGTTATATTAATGCTATCGCTATATTTTATACGCGTTGAGGATGTTAAAGGATTGGTACAATCCGTTGTATAATAAATGTCATAAGTTGATACAGGGCTGCTCTCAACAAAAAGCTTGAGATTGAATTCAGCCTCATACATTCCGCTTGGTCTAGAAGTTTTTACCGAAAAAAGGGTATCATCAACTGCAGGAGGCTGATCATCAATATCTGTCCAAGATCCGTCAATAAGGCTTCTCGGTCTGTAAATTAGATTTTTTGTTTCTCGATAATCAATAATTTCAGCGTCTTGGGCGTTATTATCAGTATCTGTAAAGTTGATTCTTCTTAATGCTTTTTGTTTTGATTGTTCTTCAAGATACGCAGTTTCATAACCGTCTGGGACAGGGCTTGTGGAGTCATTTCCACGTATAGAGAGCATGTCTATATACCCTTCAGCTTTAGTGCCTTCGCCGTCCAGATCAAACGGGTTTGAAACAGATAAAGCATTCGTGTTTGAAAGCAAACAAACTTTAAGTGTTTTGTTAACAAAAAACACATCTTTCCATTCTAAATCATATTTAGTAATTTTAAGAAATAGCTTTGAATCTTCTGTTGAGTTGACGTACATTGTTAAAACTATAAGAAAAGAATGCTTTGAAGGAATTACACCTGTTAGATTCAATTTCTCCCAAACGTTGCCTGTACTGGCAGCTTGGATAGAGTAACCGCTCAAGTTTATATCATCGTTAGTAGGGTTATATAATTCTATAAAGGAATTAGAACCTGCCTGAGCGTCATTATTCTTATTGCCTATTCCATAAATCTGATGAATAATAAGATGTTTTGAAGGTTGGGTTGTGTCCTCGATAACAGTAATGTCAATAATCGTATCTTTGGTAATGGTTATTACATACGTACCTTCAACAATATTTATCTCAACATCGTTAACTTTCACTACAGCAGAAAAGTTTTCAAGAGTGTTAAATGTCAATTCATACGTACCTGCAGTATATTTTGCGGACGGTTCAATATTGTCAATTTTAACTTCAGTAATTTCTTGAGCTTTATTGATAATTACATTATATTTAATATTATTATCGCCGCTATTGCCATTGTTAAGGTTACAGCCTGCCAATACCCCGATACAAAGAATAATATATATACATAATGCTTTTTTTATAAAGTTTTTTTTCATAATTTATACCTCAAAAAGTAATTATTTTCTTCAATGACTATACATTGCCATAAAAATCAAATCTAACGGAATGAAATTTGGCGAGAAATTCTAGCGGTTTTTGCTTTTAGAACATAATTCTAAAAATTATCTTGACCGTGAAAGTTCTCGCCAAATTCTCTTAATTTTTAATTAAAGTCGCGGCATCAAATTGATTTTTTCTTGAAGAAAATGAAAGCGCTGAGTGCTAATATTGGCAGTATTGCCGCTTTAGAGCCTCCGCAACCTTTTTTGGCAGGAGTTTTCGTTACTGTGATATCAATAGTTGTATTTGCATCTATTGTAATTGTGTATTTACCTTCTGATGCTGTAACAACAGTATCATTAACTTTTACTACTGCAGTATATCCGTCCTTTACACTAAACGTTAATTCATAGCTTCCTGTTGCATATTGTCTAGAAGGCGTCAAGTCATCAATCTTAATGTTGGTAATCTCAGCCGCCTCATTAATAGCTAACGAAAACATCGATGTAAACTCGTATGATTCTGTCTTTATATTGCCGTAAGCGTCAGAAGCTGTTACTTTAACGGTATAATTACCTACTTCTAAAGGTGTAAATAAATATGCACCATCTACTTTATTAACTTCTAAGACATCTGAGCCATGTTCTACAACGACTGCAACATCAAATTCATGAGGCTCAGGCAAATCACCATTAAGACTTGAAACATCAAAAACAATTTCCATTTCTTCGCCTAATGTCACTTGTTGTTCCATATCAAATGTTATGACTGGAGGCGTCTTACTGGGTGCAGCTCCGTTAACTACAGTAATAGTTTTTGATGCAAATGACGAATTCCCAAACTCATCCTCTGCTTTAGCACGTACAAGAATTTTTCCGAAAGCATTCGGTAAAAAGATGCCATTATTAACAGGTAATTCAAAGCCTCCAAGTGATACATTCATAGTAATGTTAAGTGGCTTAGTTACATCAGGATTGTCAGTTTGGGCATCATAAGAAATTCTTGTAAGCCAATTACGCACAATAGTGTCTGGCATATCAATGCTTATTGTAGGAGCAATGCTACTTGGATCGGCATCACGGTAAACACGTTCATCATCGTAACTTGGTGTTAAGCCGCTGACTGTAACATCAAAAATACATGACACCCCGCTAGGTGTAGAGGCTGTAATTTTAGCAGTTCCGTTGCTCACAGCTATAATATCCATTGATGCTTTTCCTAAAACTGGCGTAACAGCAAGACTAGATGCAGGTATAGCAACACTTGTATCTGATGAAACAAAAGAAATCTTTTCGTTAGCATTAGCTGGTGCAACAGTTGCAGTTGCTTCTTTTATAGATTCGGATGCGTTTAAAGAAATAGCACCTGAAGCAGTAAGCCCTGTAACATCGCCGACCTCAGGCGTTCCTACCGTAACAAGAACCTGTTTTTCAATTCCTGAGTTGGTTGAAACTGTAACATAAGTCTTTCCTTGTGAAATAGCTACAAGCTTGCCCACACTGTTGACTGATACTACAGACGGATCAGCTGATCTATAATAGACCGTGTCTCCTTTTCTTAAGCCTTGTGCTGTAACATCCAACTGAGCCTTAGATTGAGCTACTGTATTACTAGAAATCCAGTTAGTACCTTCTGAATTAGTTGTCCAAAGATCTGGATCAGAAATCGAAATGGATGAAGGAACATTGATTGTGCCTGAAGAAGCAATAGAATCGTCAGGATAAGCCGTTACAGTAAGCGTCTCTTTCATAGTACGCCCTGTGTCACGTGTGCTTTGGGCATACGCAGTAATCGTTGCCTTGCCCGTTCCCTTAGCTCTTATATAACCATTATACACGGTAGCTATTGAAGAGTCCGAGCTAGTCCAGATAATAGGGTCATTGTTATCTATTGGCTTGCACGTTGCAGTTACCTGATAATCTGAGCCTACACGCAAGTTAAGATGGCTTTTAGAAAGCGTAATTTCTGTAACAGGCTTTACTTCTGTAAAATTCTTATCATCACCAGGGATGGTATTGTAAATTTGGTTGAGACCTATACTAGGATCGTCATAAAAGTAATATCCTCTTATCGTTGCATCAATAGCATACGGTCTCCAAGCTGTACCATCCTCACGGTTTATGACGGCAAAATAATCGTTACTCGTGGAACCTCCAGTGCCTCTTTTCATACTGCCGTTATCCCAAATAGCACCTACCGTCATACTTCTCTTAAAGTATGCATTCATCATCTCAAACCAATAAGCAACAGCCTTATCGTTGTCTTCTTGGAAATAAGTCTTATCTCCTGCACCGTATTCGCCAAACCAAATTGGAATACCTTGCAAAGTATAACCATTAATGAGTTTTTGAATTTGTCCTGCATAAGCTAGCGCTTGAGAACGAGAGTAGCCAGGTAATCCAGGGTTACTAAGCCCCAATTGATAGTCATAATCATGTATAGAAAACATAAATCTATTGGTGGAGCTAAGCGGATCATCAGGAAATTTAAAGCCATTTGACTTATCTGCAGAGGTGTCAATATTGGTATATCTTCCGCAAACAACCAGCCAACGTTTTTCATTATTGTTACCGGTAGCGCGTATTTCATCTGTAAATATTTGATTAAGCTCAATTATAGCTTTGGTGTCGCTTTTTACACCAGCCACACTTGCGTCAGTACCAGCAACCTCATTCATAGACTCAAACAAGAGATGCTCATCATAATCCTTAAAACGGTCTGATATCTGTCTCCATCCTGCACCGTATCTAGCTTTGGTATTAATCCAAGTAGGGCTATTGGCACCTCCCGTACGGAAAGCATCTACTCCGCTGCTAATCCATTTATCATGGTGCATATTGACGGCAACATACATATCCAGACTGATAATGTAGTCAACAACATCTTGAACACGGTCAAGATAAGCTTGATCAAGCTCATAAGGATACGATTTTCCTAGATTTACATATTGATCATTACTCCAAGTAACAGGAAGACGGACTGAGTTAAAGCCCATGTCATGTACCCTTTTGAAAAATTCTTGTGTTGCTTTGGGGTTGCCCCAACCTGATTCTGCTCCAGCGTCAAAACGATTGCCCAAGTTCCAACCAACTCCCATCTCGTCAACCAGTTCTTCAGCGGTTAATTCTCTATAAGGATTTGACAAAACAGTTTGATTATCTTCAGCCATAACAATTGACCTATTTCGGCTTATTGAAAAATACTGCATTACAGAAAAAACCATTGCAAAACTTAAAAACCACCTTAATATACTATACGATCTTTTTTTAATTTTCATAATATATTCAAGTCCTCCCCCTTATATTTTTTTCATTTGTTAGTATTTTTTTTTATGCATCCGCTTTAGGCCATTTGCGCAAGGCTTCTGCATTACACCATCCTACATATTCTTCATAATTAAGACTTTGACATTCTTTTCTCAAATCAGAAATGATTTTTGAATATTCCAAATCATTCTTTGCAAACATAGCCTGCCAAGAATTTCTTTTAAGGCTCTTGATAATCTCATTCCATTTTATATCCATATCAGCCGACTTAGGACTTTCAGCATAATTAGAAGCAGGTATGACTGAATAGTTTTGTTTGCCCATATATTCTTGCATGTTTAAGCTGTCAGTTCTTTGGCGCCAATCTTTTTCAATATCATATACATCATCTGTTTGCTGACTTGCCCAATAATCGTATTTAAACTTCTCACCGCTTGGATTTGCATCAGTTATGGTGTCGGGGTTTATAGAATCCAAAGACCAAATGATATTATTAATTTGAAGTTTTCCGTCATTGTAACTTCCGCTTAGTCTATAGGTTTTACCACTAAAAGGAGATACCCATTTTACATCGTTTTGAATCTTATAAGGATCTCTTCTGCATTCATCACCAAATTCAGTAAAATATGTGCGGCCATTCTCATCATAATCCCAATGTACACCCTGTAAGCCATACCAAATATGCATTGCGCCCTCAGGAGAAGCTAACCAGTTAATAATTTCCATACATTTTTGAGGATATCGTGTACGTGATCCAATAGACCATACACGCTCATTTCCAAATGTACTAAGCCCGTATGTAATGACATTAGCATCAGCAGGCACTAAAGGCGCCATCATTTTACCCTCTGCCAAATGTTCTACAGTGTTATAAATTAAACTTCCTGAAAAATCAAATGTAGAAGCAAACACGCCGCCGTTTTTCACCTTTTCAGCCATTGAGTTCCAGTTATTTGTTGGAGCGTCTGGGTCAAGAAGCCCTTTTCTGTTTAGATTATAAAAGAAACGAAGAGCATTCAAATAAGGTCCGTTTTCTTCTAATGCGCCATGGAACACCCCGTTAACAGCGTCATAAAGACCTAACTGAAATTCATCATAGCCATAATAAGAAGAAGCAAATGCTTTGACATTCATAACCATATTGCCGTCCCAATCCTTAAATGGCGACATAGCGTAAGTAGGTTTGCCTGCTTCGTCTGTAGGTTCTAATGCTTTCATATCTGCAAGCACATCAACATAATCATTCAAATTATTAACTTCTGGATAACCAAGTTCTTTATATAGATCCCAACGAATATCCCATGAATAAAAAAACGATTCATGATCTTCGGCTGAAGGAGAGACATTATGTCCAATGCCGTAAATCTTTTTATATTTTGCTTCAGGTCCGATTTGGCTGTTTATTGTCCTGTTAGCTTCAAGAGCAGTTGAAAAATATTTTGTAAGATTACTGCCGTAATTATTTAAAAGACCCATATCTTCCCATGAAAAGAGCATATCTCTTTTTATAGCGTTCTGATATTTTGAGCCGTTACTGCCCCAGACGACAATATCGCCCAAGTTGCCTGATTCCATACGCGCATCATAAACGCCTTCAGTATCGGCAACAATATTAAGTTTTACGTTAAACTTATCCTCAAGCAGTGTCTTAAAAAATCCTAGCTGCTGATCGGTTGAATTAGCTAACTGACTATAGCAAGTTAATTCAATTAACTTTTTATTCTCTTGTTGTTTACAAGCAGTAAGAGGAACCATTAACAACATCATAATTGCTAATAGCAAACCAATTCTTTTTTTCATTTTTCCCTCCTTAAAATTGATATTTTTGTTGTATTTATCCTTTCACTGCGCCCATCATTATTCCTTTAATGAAATAGCGTTGCATGAATGGATATAAAAGCACTATAGGTATGATTGATACCATGGCTATTGTATACTGTATAATTCTGTCATCAAGGTTTAGCGCTCCACCTACGCCTTCTCTTATTTGTGATGCAAGGTTAGTTGATTTTTTGAGATAATCATAAAGACGATGTTGCAATGTAAAAAGACTGCGGTTTCCTTGCATCAAAATTAATGAGTCTTGAAACGAATTCCATTGACTGACAGCACCAAATATTGCTATGGTAGCGAGTATTGGAAGCGACAACGGCCATATAATACGGAAAAATATAGTAAATGTCCCTGCACCGTCTATAATCGCACTTTCTTCTACATAAGGAGGCAAGGATTCGATATAAGTCTTTACCAAAATAATGTTAAACGGAACCACCATTCCCGGTAAAATGTATGCTAAGTAATTGTTAGTCAATCCAAGATTGAACATTGTAAGGTACCATGGTATAAGCCCTGCATTAAAATACATAGGAACGATTATAAATCTATACCAAAATTTATGTGCCCACATTTTACGTTTTGTAAACAAGTATCCCGCAAACGCAGACACGATTACCATAAGCGTTGTCCCCAAAACAGTACGCGAGACAGTTATCCAAACTGAGAGCAAAAAATCATTCATATAGAAAACCATGCGGTAATTATCAAGATGCATTTTTAATGGGATAAACATAATCTTGCCGCTTGTAACTAGATTATTATCAGAAATAGTATTTATAAAAAGATAGTAAAACGGAAAGAAACAAAGCAAGGTAAACAATAAAAAAATTGTAATATTTATCGTGCAAAATACATAATCGCCTACGGTTGACTTATATACTTGATGATCGCTAGATTCAGTCATTCTTTCTTTTTTTCTTAATTTTATCATTGCCGACTCCCCCTATATAATGCTCTCGCCGCGAATCAGCTTGGAAACTCCGTTTGCAATAAACAACAGGATTATGCTGATGATAGATTTCATCATACTAAGCACTGTTGAAAACGGCGTCATTTGTGTGCTATTTCCGCTATTGTCAAATAAAAGCCTATAAATATACAAGTCCAAAACTTCTATATTAGATTCGTTAAAACTGTTATGAAAGACCAAGTATTGTTCAAG
>CALAYY010000047.1 GCA_937895465.1 uncultured Clostridia bacterium
TCTTCGCATATGAAAGGCACTTTTAACAACACGCCTAAAAAACTTCTGATTTTTTATTATATAAGAGTTTGGAGTAAAATGCACAATGCAGGAATCAACTTTGGGTCTAGGGACAAACAGTTCCTTTTTTACCCGTCTGGTAATTTTGGTGTCATATTTTGATTTAATACCTAGCGTGATTGCACCATATTCTTTTGTGCCGTGCTCAGCGGTTATTCTTTCACCAACTTCGTATTGCACCATTATTGTAATACTCTTAGGCGCATTGTTGAAATCAAGAAGTTTAAAAATTATGGGTGAAGTTATATAATAAGGAAGATTGGCAATGACTTTGTAATCTTTGCCTATGGTATCTATGATATCTTGTTCTTCTGACTTTAAAAAATCTTCAAACACTATTTTGATATTATCTGAGCTTTTAAGGTTTTGTTCTATCAAAGGCTGTAAAGTCCTGTCTATTTCGTAAGATACAACCTTATGAGCATTTTCACTCAAGACTTTAGTAAGCGTTCCTGCGCCGGTACCTATTTCCAAAACATAATCGTTTTTACAAACCTCGGCATCTGTAACGATAGCTTTTAGAAGATTGCCGTCAGTGATAAAGTTTTGCCCAAACTTTTTTTCTAAAATTTTGCCGTTAAAATCCATAGCATAATAATAGCATTATTTATACTTTTTCAAAACAATTTTTCAAAAATATTTTTATCAATATTTTTAAAGGGTTTTAATCTGCTTTACTACAAAATATTGAAATGCTATAATAACTTAGACAATAAATTATCAAGGAGCAAGTTTTGGATACAACCTTAAAACAATCTTCCCAAGTTGAAACAAAACCCTCAATTTCCAAAAAATTCAGCCTTTATGTTAACGGACAAAATCTCCAAGCCAATGCTCATTACATATTTTATAAAGAAAACATACTTATGCTGCCTGTAGGCTCAATAGGTGTGGTCTTAGGATATCAGGTCGAATATAATCACAAAGACAATTATACCAAGATCTATAAGACAAGCTATTTTGAATCGGATGCAATTATAATAAGATATTCAGATATAACCGATGAAGGCTTATCGTTTTTTTATTATTCAAAAGGAGCGGAATATTTTTCTATAGATATACAGCCTGAGATTAAGGGCGATGAACTTTATGTTCCTGCGGTATTTTTTGAACAAGTTCTTAGCTGTACTGTAGCCGTAACACAAAACGGCAATATCACAGTAGATTCATCCAACTAGAATTATTTCAATTTGAATTACTTTAACCCAAAATAACGACTGCATAAAACGAGTCGTTATTATTTTTTTTATTCATAGAAAAGATTCTTATGTTAACTGTTTACCCAAATAATTAGATGCAGATACCGCAACCTTGAGTTCTATATCTGTCAAGACTTTTTCTTTGGACAATAAAATAATTGCACCGTATATATCTCCTGCTGCCAAAATTGGTGATATTACTTGAGAACGATAAGTGCTGTCATCAAATTTTATCGAGACTAGTTTATCAGCAGACACATTAAGAACTGTTTTTCTGTTTTCTATTATGCGTTCTAATTCACTTGTAATATTTTGCCCCAAGTATTCTTTTTTTGGCAAACCGCTAACTGCCACTATAATATCCTTGTCACATATGATAACGCCCGTTTCTATCGTTTCGGCAATAGAATCAGCCAAGAACACTGCATAAGCTTCCACACTTTCCATAGGAGAATATTTTCTCAAAATTAATTCGCCGTCAGTATCTGTAAATATCTCCAGAGGATCACCCTCTCTTATTTTCATTGTGCGTCTTATTTCCATGGGTATTACTACTCTGCCCAATTCGTCAATTCTTCTTACTATACCTGTTGCTTTCATTTTTACACTCCTTGTATATATAGTAATTATTATTTGACACCAAAAATATACACAGTAAAAACACTATAAATAAAAAAACCGCCAAAAAAACTTTTGGCGGAATAGATTACATAATTATATAAACTTATAACTTAAAAAAATCAAAGAAATTTTGGTTCTATGATAAATGTGGTGGTATAGGTAAAAAAGAATAGAGCATTAGGCTCG
>CALAYY010000048.1 GCA_937895465.1 uncultured Clostridia bacterium
GTTTTTTTGAGCGGGGGTTATCACTTGTAATAATGGTATAATCTGATATCTCGCAAACAGTCCTTCCCATTTTGGGGCGTTTATCCCTGTCTCTTTCTCCCCCGCAACCAAATACTGTAATTATTCTGCCCTTACAGAATTCTTTTATACTGCGTAAGATATTTCTTAATCCGTCAGGAGTATGAGCATAATCAATTATTATTTGTTTTTCTCCATTAGAAAAAGTTTCAAATCTGCCCTTTACCATTTTCAAGTTGTTGATTCCTATGGCAATATCTTGAAGACTGACATTAAGAAGGTAACATGTAAGCGCCGCACACAAAGAGTTATACATATTAAACTTTCCGGGCAACGCAAAAGATATTTCATAAAGCTTATCAAACATATTGATTACAAATTTTTGTCCTTTGATGTCTGAAGAATAATCTATTCCAAAAGCATCTGCTGGATTTTGACAGCCGTATGTAAAGCAAGTTATATTACCGCTGCCGCATATCTTCCTGCCAAGTTCATCATCTGTATTAATTACTGCTATTTTGGCATGTTCGGGAGTAAAAAAGATTGATTTTGCCAGCCTATAATTTTCTATTGTTTTGAAAAAATCCAGATGGTCTTGCGTACAATTGGTTAGTACCGCAATATCTGCAACAATACCATCCATTTTTCTTAAAGCCAGAGCATGAGCAGACACTTCCATTACAACCCAATCCGTATTACAATCTGCCATACGCCTGAAAATTGAATGAAGCTCTATGGGGTCAGGCGTAGTAAGGGTCGGCGGATAAGTCTTTCCGTCTATGATTATGCCTGATGTACCTATTAGTCCTACCTTTTTGCCCGAAGCTTCACCAATGCTTTTTATTATGTATGTAGTAGTGGTTTTTCCGTTAGTACCCGTAATACCTATGAGCTTCATAGACTTAATGGGATTGCCGTAAAAATTAGAAGAAATAACAGCCATAGCACTTCGGACATCATCAACTATAATTTGAGTAATATTGAGATTAGCAAAAACACGCTGACATACTACTGCTTTTGCGCCTTTTTCAACGGCGTCATAAACAAAATCATGTCCATCAGACTTTTGTCCTTTTAGGCAAAAAAACAGCCCGCCGTTTTTTACGGCAGCGCTGTTATGAAAAAGACCCGTTATTTCTGCATCCAAACCGATTATTTCTTTTGCACTAAGACCGTATAAAATTTGAGATAGTTTCATATGTTTTCCTTATCAATTTTTATTCATTTTAACTTTACGGCATCCAAAAAATACTTTGGTTTTTGTCGGAGATTTTCATTTTTTGTAAAGAATAAATTATGCAATTTCTTTTGCTAAGTCTCGATACTCAATTAATATCTTGGTATAAGCATATTTTATCTCAGAAGAAAGCTTTTCTTTTTGAGCAGTATTTAAAGAGTTTAATGTCGAAAGCATACTGAGCATTCCTGATTTGATACGCAGGTGTTCTAATCTGCTCTGATTTTTAGTCAAATCAGAATAATCGTCAATATGGGTTTTTAAATTATCATGAATTATTTTTATATCCTGCAAAACTGCAGTATCTGTTGTCTGTCCTTTATCAAGTAAAATGCTATGGTCATATAATTTTTTGTATATTTCATCCCATTGAGATAAAGATTTTTCAACTGCTTTTTTTATCGATTTATCAGAAAAATTCATAGAAACAGTAGGTACAGTTATGACATATTGTGAAGAGGCGAACTGTGTAGTATTGGCTATAACTGTCAGTGCTTGTTCGTATTTAGGATAAACTCCCGCAATTATCCTGTATGACCCGTCAACTACAATATATCCCCCTCCGCCTAATTGCCTTATAGTGTTTGACGCCGCCAATGCTTCATTTTCTGATATAAAACTTCCTATTTGAACGGCATAATAATCTGCTTTTTTATTCTCGGCTTTGTTCATTTTGCCCATCAAATGTCCGATATTTAATCCTTGTGCCAAAAGTGCTGTAAGTAATATAGTAATCAGCAATCCGCTTACCATAAGCACTATGGCTGTAATGATTTCAGATTTTTTGAGCTTGTTTGTTTTTGGGTAAGCGGCTTGATAGTCTTTGTAGGTTAAAGGATTATAAGCATGATTATCGTATTGTTGGTCTTTTTCTTTATAGCTACTTAAAGACTTTTGATTTTTGTCGTATAATTCAAGACCTGTATTTTTTTGAGCTGAAAAATCCTGTTCAAGCTGAAAATCTGCATTGTAATAACCGAGCCGCTTTTTATCATAGCTCCATTCACTATAGTCAATACCGCCTTTATTGTTTTTCATCGCTTGAAATACCCTGCCTTTTCGTTTATACTTCTAATTAATATTATGTAAGGCGGTTTTTCTTTATGCAATACAAAATTCATACTACACCAATATGGGATGCCTTTAAAAAAGATTGTCTTTGCCCTATGTGCGAACTTAATGAACAATTAAGTACAAGGCTTGTTGACCGATTCCTTAACGAAGCTGTTATGGTGCCAACTTCACGCCAACTTGTTAATAAATATGGCTTTTGTTCACATCATTACGATCTGCTTTTAATGGGCGATAATATTTTGGGAGTAGCACTTCAAAGTATTACCAGAACAGAGCATTTGCAAAACATTTTAAAACCGCCAGTTAATGCAAAAACGGCAAAAAAGCAAGCTGAAATGCTGCTAAAAGAAAGTATGTCCTGTATTATATGTAGAGAAATGGAAGAAATTATGGATAGATATTATATGACGGTTGCCAATATGTATTATAACGAGCCGCCTTTTATGAAAGTCCTTAACGACTCACAAGGCTTTTGTCTGTATCATTATGCCAAGTTGTTGGAAAACGCTCATTATGCCCGCAGTAAGACGGAGCAGTTTTTAGAATGTATTTATTCTGTGGAAATTACAAAATTATCAAAGCTAAAATCAGATCTAAATTCTTTTACTGAAAAGTTTGATTATCAAAAAAAAGATATTCCTTGGGGTACAAGTAAAGATTCGCCTCTTCGCGCCTCTAAGATTTTGACACACCGAAAGATATAACTTATTAAAAAACTATTAATACTATAACGATTAAGCAACTTTTAAAAAACAATTTAATTAAAATTATTTGCCCAAAAACTTAATAATCCGTGCGGCCTAACAAATAATCCATGGAACAATCAAAATAATCTGCAAGCCGCCAAACATAAGATACCAGAGGTTCGCCTTTTCCTAAAATCCAATTAGATATTGCTTGATTGGAAATGCCTGTTTCCCGTGCTAAAATTGATTGATTTATGTTTTTTTCTTTAATCTGTTCTTTTAACCTTTCTCTGAAAATTTCTAAATTCACCATATCATTCGCCAGTAAGTAGTTATTTTATATTAACACATAACTACAAGAAAATATAATCATTTCCATATAAATGGGATGTTTTCATATATTTTTTGTATGATTTTAATTATAATTTAATATCGTTTTGTTTGCGTTCCCATACAAGTGGGAGTATAATGAATTCATCTTCATATTTTGGAGGTACTATGGACGAGCTGATTTTTATAATAGGTGAGTTATTGGTCTTAGAAACTAATATTATAGAAAAAGTCGTTTATCCGCCTGAAACAGAATATCCAGATAACCTTCTGGCTATATGCAAAGACGGTAAAAAATACGAAATCAGTATTCGCAGCTTAGATTAAATCCTTTATTTGTTTAAATCAAATAGAAATTATCAAATTCTAAATTATCTTTAGGTATAATTTTTGATACCCTATTGAACACCGCCCCAGCGTTCTGATGTTTCTATGATAACTTTATTTTGTTTTAATGATTCTTGCACATTAATTATTCTTTGATTTTTTGAACCTTTAAATTTTAATAGCATGCTTTTTTGCTTTAAAATAAACTTGCCGTCAATTATTATATCGGCAAGCTTTGCCATCTTACACTTTGATCCGTCTTCCTTTAAAAGCTGCTCAAAGCAATATCCTGTATATACCGCAATTTCGTATTTTTCGTCTTTCAATCTTGTTAATAAAGGAATTAGGGCGGCGCTCTGTAAAAAAGGCTCGCCGCCGCTTATAGTTATACCTCTTATCAAAGGATTAGACTTGATTTTTTCATACAAAAAATCTGTATCTATTAATTGTCCGCTTTCATGATTCCATGTATGAGTGTTATGACAGCCCTCACAATGAAAATCACAGCCTTGTGTAAATATTACAAATCTTATCCCAGGTCCGTCAACTATTGATTCTTGAATTGTCCCTGCTATTCTTAACTTCATAATGTTATATTTATAAGTTGTGTTTAACTCTGTCGCTTTCTTCAGCACGCTTGGCGTTATTAAACCTATCCAAAGTACCAACAAGATACCCTGTTATTCTTCTTATTCTATCAAATGATTGTCCGCCGTGCTCCCATTCTTTTCTTCCGCATTTTGGACATACATCGCCAATAATCCCATTATATCCGCATACAGGGTCACGGTCAACAGGATGGTTAATTGAGCCATAACCTATATTATTATCATGCATTGCCCTGACTACGGATTCAAAAGCTTCAATGTTGTTGGCGGTGTCTCCATCAAGTTCTACATAAGTAATATGACCTGCATTGGTAAGCGCATGATACGGCCCTTCAATTTTGATTTTCTCGTAAGCAGAAATCGGATAATATACTGGAACATGGAAGCTGTTGGTATAATACTCCCTGTCGGTCACACCCTTAATAACACCAAATTTTTTACGGTCAAGTTTTACAAACCTTCCTGAAAGCCCTTCAGCCGGTGTAGCCAAAAGGGTAAAGTTAAGATTATACTTTGAAGTCATCTTATCCATGTAATCACGCATAAAGGTTATTATCTCTAAGCCAAGATTTCTGCTTTCGATTGTTTCGCCGTGATGACGGCCAGTCAATGCTACAAGCGTTTCTGCTAGACCTATAAATCCAACTGACAATGTACCGTTTTTCAATACTTCTCCAACCTCGTCATCAGGATTTAGTTTTTCTGAATCTATCCATATACCCTGCCCCATCAAAAACGGATAGTTGCGAACTTTTTTATGGCGTTGAATTTCAAATCTGTCTAAAAGCTGCCTAACAACAAGCTCTATAATTTTTTCTAAGTCATTAAAGAAAACATTAATGTCCTTATTTGCTTTGATGGCAAGTCTAGGAAGATTAATTGATGTAAAACTGAGATTTCCTCTGCCGTAGGACACTTCTTTATCAGGGTTGACTGCATTACCCATAACACGTGTACGGCATCCCATATATGCAATTTCTGTTTCAGGATGGCCGGGCTTATAATACTGTTTATTAAAAGGAGAATCCAAAAAAGCAAAATTAGGAAAAAGTCTTTTGGCGCTGACACGGCATGCAAGCTTAAAGAGATCATAATTAGGTTCGCCTGGATTATAATTGACACCCTCTTTAACTCTAAAAATATGTATAGGAAAAATAGGTGTTTCCCCAAAACCTAAGCCCGCCTCTGTAGCGAGCAAAATGTTTTTTATAATCATTCTGCCTTCTTCTGAGGTATCCATACCATAGTTAATTGAACTAAACGGTGTCTGCGCCCCTGCACGGCTGTGCATTGTATTAAGATTATGGACAAGTGCAACCATTGCCTTATATGTAGCTTTATCTGTCTGAATAACAGATTCGTTATATGTAAAGTCCTGAACTTTTTGTATTAAGGATTCATCCTTAGTGAATCTTTGCAGTGCAAGCTTTTCGGCTTTTATAAAAGCATCATCTCGCTTAATAGCAGTTTTTACTCCGCTTGTTTTTTCAATTTCTTCTAATAGCTTTTCACAATCTGATAATTTTACATCAGAATTAATAAGCAGCTTTATGGATGAATACAGATTTTGGATATATGTTTTTCTAAATGTTTTGGTAACACCTGTTGCAAGACCATAATCAAAGTCAACAATACTCTGACCGCCGTGCTGGTCATTTTGATTGGATTGAATTGCTATGCAAGCAAGTGCGGCATAACTTGAAATATTTTGAGGCTCTCTCAAAAATCCGTGTCCTGTAGAAAATCCGCCTCTAAATAATTTGACCAATTCTATCTGACAGCAAGTAGTCGTCAATGTATAAAAGTCCAAATCATGAATATGTATATCCCCGTCTTTATGGGCTTGGCTTTGTTCAGTGCGCAATATGTATTTTTCATAAAAATCCTTAGAGCCTTCTGAACCGTATTTTAACATTGTGCCCATAGCGGTATCTCCGTCTATGTTAGCATTATCTCTTTTGATATCGCTTTCTTTAGAATCTGTAAAGGTAAGCTCATTATAAATACGCATTAAAGAGCTATTTCTCTCTCTAACCTGCGAACGCTGAGCACGATATAAGATATACTTTTTGGCTACATATGCATAGCCGTTTTCCATAAGTACCTGCTCGACCAAATCCTGCACTTGTTCCACACTAGGATTATGGTCAGAAAAATTGGTATTAAGCATTTTATCAACAATGCCTGCAAGTCTTTGATTTTCATCCGCATCATTGCGTCCACAAGCACTCATTGCTTTTGAAATTGCAGAAGTAATTTTGTTAACATCATATTCCGCCTTTCTGCCGTCCCGTTTTATTATTGCCTTAACCATTATATCCTCCAAAAAATCGATATCAAAATGTAGTGTTTTTTGATTATAACTCCACAATATGTAGTATGTCAAGAAAATCCGTCTAATTATGTGATAAGAATACACAAAGAAAATACTCTAAATATAAGAAAATATAATAACAAGAAAAAGCTGACAGAAACATATAATGTCAAATAAATCTTTTTGTAATAGGTTGTTATTTAAAAAAATAAGCGGTCAGAAATGCTTTTCATCTCTGACCGCACATTAAGCAGATGACCTGTAAGCCGAGTTCTGTCTAGAATGACCATCTATCTTGACATGCCGTTGCCGGTATGTTCCAGCGATTTTGACGAGAGTTACGGCGGACAACCTTACACTCTCTATCTTGCATCAGGCGGGGTTTACAATGCCGCATAAGTTACCTTACACGCGGTAGGCTCTTACTCTACCCTTTCACCCTTACACACCTATTAGGTATGCGGTTTTCTTTCTGTTGCACTTTCCTTAAAGTCACCTTCACCGGACGTTATCCGGCGCCCTGTCCTATGATGCTCGGACTTTCCTCATTTTTTAAAAAATGCGATCATTCAGTCAACTGCTTGTTTATTATATCATATTTTGAGCTTATATATAAAGTAAATTTTTGTTAAATAATTAACCTTACATAATAGAGCATAGTGAATTGTATTACCAAAACAGTTCTTTGTCAACAAAAATCTTAAATAGATTTTTTTCTCAAAATATCGCCTTTATTAAGCTTAAGTTCTGTCATGATATGAACATCCTTTTGCACCTTGTCGGCAACTGTGATTTCTTTGCCTCTATCATCCCACATTTTTTCAATTTTGATTTTTTTTAAAAACATATCTGACGGCGATAAAATTTCCAATTCATCTCCAACTTCAAATTTGTTGCGCTGTTCGACTATTATCTTTTTTTCTGCTATTTCTTTTACAATTGCTACAAAATCATAGTTTTGAACTGTGCGGGATGAAATATAACTTTGTTCTGGCTGTCCAAAATAAAAGCCTGTCGAAAATTCTCTATGCGAGGTTTTTAAGGGCTCGTCTATAATGTAGTCAGGCAAAACAAACTGTTTTTCGGCTTTTAAAATATTCAATGCTCTTTTATAGGCATTAGTAATTATAGCTACATAGTAAGACGTTTTCATTCTGCCTTCAATCTTAAAAGAGCTTATTCCTGCTTGCATAAGCTTGTCAAGATGTTCTAGCATATTGAGATCTTTTGAATTGAGAAAATATGTTCCATATTTATCTTCAAATGCATCCAAAGGTCTATTGGGTCGGGATTTTTCTGTTATTTGATATTCCCAGCGGCATGACTGTACACATTCTCCTCTATTGGAATCTCTGCCTGTAAAAAAATTACTGAGAAGACATCTGCCCGAATATGAAATGCACATTGCCCCATGCACAAATGCTTCTAATTCTATATCAGTTTTTAGATTATTCTTAATTGCTTTTATTTCATCCAAGCTTAATTCTCTGGCTAATATAACTCTTTTTGCTCCCAGCCTAGCATAAAAATCGATAGTTCTTGCGTTGGTAGTGTTAGCTTGTGTGCTTACATGAACATCCAACTTTGGAAAATCATTAAGCACCAAATCCATAACGCCCAAATCACTGACTATTACCGCATCAACCTCTGCATTTTCAAGGCGGCTTAGATATTCTTTCATTTCGCCAAAATCTTTATCCCGTGCAAAAATGTTGACTGTAACATACAGCTTTTTGCCAAAATCATGAGCGTATTTTGCCGCCTCAAATATTTCATCTTCTGAAAAATTTTGGCTAAATGATCTTAGACTAAAACTTTGTCCTCCCATATATACAGCATCTGCACCAAAATATATTGCAGTTTTTAATTTTTCCATATTGCCTGCAGGGGCAAGTAATTCTATCTTATTATTCATATCTTACCGTTTTTTAAATTTTTTTGGCATATAGCCACATGGTCGTTTCCTGCTTCAAAAATTTTACATTTTAGCTGAGGACTTTTTAAAATGGCTTTTTGAAACTTTTGAAGATTAACAGCAATAGTACGCATTTTGTGATAAGCATCTTTACCGCTTTTGGCAAGTCCGTGAAAAGATAAATTATCACAAAACATTATACCGCCTATAGGTAGTATTTTCAAAATCTGCGGCAAATAATTAATATACTGACCTTTTGCACCGTCCAAAAAGACCAAATCAAATAATCGGTTTTCCAAAACATATTGCCCCAAAATCGCCGCCGCATCATCAAGTATCATCTCGGCATTCTGATAAAGTCCCAAAGCTTTTAGGTTACCCATTGAAAGTTCAAACCTATCTGGGTCAATTTCTATTGTAGTAAAACTTATTTTATCCAAGTAAGTATATGTTCTAACACATTCAAGAATTTTTGCGGCTGAATAGCCTGACCCTGTGCCTATTTCCAATATGCTTTTTGGCTGGTTATTTAACAGCGTGTTTTTTAATAGCTCCCAAGCCTCATCGTTAATGGTGGGAATGTTGTTTTGCTTGGTAAATTCAAGTATATCCTGTATCGTCATAAATTAGTTTTCAATTATTATAGGTAAAATCATAGGGCTTCTTTTGATTTTTTTGTTCAAAAAATTTCTAAGGTTTTTTCTGATATTGTTTTTGAGTATATCTCTGTCAACCGAAACCTTTAGGTCAATGCCGTTGATTGAATTAATAGATACTTGCTTGATTTCTTCTATTAATTCAGTCGACTCTTTGGCATATATAAATCCTCTTGTAATAATATCTGTGGACGAAACTGTACCGCCCTGAGCTATTCCCATTATGACCAATAATACTCCGTCTTCTGATAAATGCTTGCGGTCTCTTAATACTTCTGCCCCTACATCGCCTATACCGGCTCCATCAACCAAAATATTACCTGCTGTGACATTATCCGCTTTTCTAAATGTTTTTCTTGATACTTCTATCTTGTTGCCGATCTCTGCCATAAGCATATTTTGCGGTTTGTGTCCCAATTCTTGAACCATTTCCATATGCTGTTTTAAATGCCTTATTTCTCCATGAACAGGAATAAAGTATTTTGGTTTTGCCAAAAGATATATTAATTTTAGTTCTTCTCTAAAAGCGTGCCCTGAAACATGGACATCTGCTAATGATTCATATATAACCTTTGCACCCTTTTGATATAGGTTGTTAATTACATTATAAACGAGCTTCTCGTTACCTGGAATAGGTGAAGCAGAGATTATTATGGTGTCCCTGTCCGTTATTACCACTTTGTTAAATTCACCCGCTGCCATTCGGGTAAGAGCACTCATGGGCTCACCCTGAGAGCCTGTAGTAATTATAACAAGATTGCTGGCATCTAATCTTTTGGTTTTTTCTATATCAACAATATTGTTCTTATCGTATTTTATCTCACCGATTCTAAATGCCGCTTCCATAACATTGAACATGCTTCTGCCGCTGAAGGCAACTTTTCTGCCGTATTTTTCTGCTAAGTCAATTATTTGCTGAATTCTGTGAATATTGGAAGCAAAGGTAGCAACAATAAGCCTGCGCCCTATATTTTGAGCAAAGATGCTGTTGAGAGACTTGCCCACAGTAGATTCACTCATAGAATAGCCCGCTCTTTCAATATTTGTACTTTCGGCAAGCATAAGTGTAACGCCTTTTTTGCCGATTTCTGCAATTCTGGGCAAATCAATCATATCCCCGTCTATTGGCGCATAATCAATCTTAAAGTCGCCTGTGTGGTACACCGTAGCCGCAGGACATTGAATAAACAATGAAAAGCTGCCTGAAATAGAATGGCTGACTTTAATAAATTCTACCGAAAATGCCCCTGCCTTTATTACAGAATGCTTTTTTACTACATTGACCTTGACATTTTCAAGCTTATGTTCTTTAAACTTATGCTCCAAAAGCGCTAAGGTCAGATTGGAAGCATATATTGGAGCATCCAGCTGTTTTAAAATATAAGGCAATCCGCCGATATGGTCTTCATGACCGTGTGTTATAAATATTCCTCTTATCTTATTAATGTTTTCAGTAAGATAACTTACATCGGGAATAACCAAATCCACTCCTGGCATATCAATATTGGGAAATGCCGAGCCGCAATCAACGATAATAATATCATCTTTATATTCAAAAGCGGTGATGTTTTTGCCAATTTCTCCTACACCGCCAAGAAAAATTACCTTTAATATGTCCAAAACTCCTCCATAGAATTATGCCTTAAAGAAATAAGGCTCATTAGTATTAAATATTTGTTTGTTATTTTTTATTATATCTCAAATGGAAACATTTTACAATCACAATTATTATAAACACTAAGACAAAAAACACCTCTAAAAAAATCTTAGAGGCGTTAAAAATTAAAAGTTCAATCTAAAAATATATTTTCCGTCTTCGTCTTTTTCTCCAGTATTACAAAATCCTAGCTTTTGCCAAAATAGTTCTTTATCTTTTGGATAAGGCGTAAGCTCAATAAATTTGCCGCCTTTATTCTTAATATCGAACTCAACTTGCTTGTAAAACCATTTGCCCAAACCCTTATTACGCAAGTTTTTATCAATACCTATTTCTAGCAAAAAGGCTTTAGCATTTTCATTATGATAAATACAATAAGAACAAAAACCGATAAGCTGACCCTTATTAATTAATTTCATAACAAACAACGGATTTATTAGTCTTTTGCCCAAAAATAGAATGGCTTGCCTATATTCATCAGAATGAAAATATTCTAGAACTAAAGGCTCAGATAAATCAATTAGTTCGTCAATATATTCATCGAAATATTGCCAAAACTCTTTTAGCATATTATCATCTTGAAAATCCAAAAAAGCAATTTCAAATTCTTTTTCTGAATATATCATTTATATCTTTTCTATCAAATCCAGTAGGTATTCTTTATATGCTTTGCCATGCTCTTTGTCTCTCAACGCATATTCTGTTATAGCTTCGAGACTGCCAAGCTTGTTGCCCATATCATACCGTCTGCCATCAAAAACATAAGCATATGCGCCGTCTTTTTTTGCCAACAAGTTGATACCGTCGGTAAGCTGAAGCTCATTATTTTTGCCCAAAGGTGTAACTTTTAAAACATCAAAAATTTCGGGAGTGAGTACATATCTTCCCAAAGTTGCAAGGTCACTTGTAAGCTGTTTTAAAGTGGGTTTTTCCAATATACCCTTCATCTCGTATACGGTGTCTTCTTTTTGAGATAAAACATCAATTACTCCATATCTGAAGATTTCTGGAACTGAGCGTCTTTGAACGCCCAAAACAGTTTTTTGATATTTGTC
>CALAYY010000049.1 GCA_937895465.1 uncultured Clostridia bacterium
TCTTATGATTTGGCTTTCAAAATCTTTAATTAACTTTTTTTGATATTTTTTAAATGAAGAAAAGTCTTACCAGTATATATAACCTTATTATTTGAGGTTCAAAAGCTCGATTGAATCCAATACCGTACGTTCTATGAAAACATTGTAAGGATAGTTATTTTCTTTTGCAATCAGCCTATTTAGAAAAGCGTGATAGCCATATAGTTTTGTTATATCTTCATTAATGCCGATTTTACCTAATAAATATGCTGCATAGGCACTGCAATCAAGCCATTCGGCATCTAGAATTAAATTATTACGCACAAGTTCAAGCAGATTTTCATATTTCTTTTCATATAATACCGACATTGCTATAAATCTATCAAAATCTTTTCCATTTTTGGCTTGCTCCAAGTATTTATTAAAATCTTCTGTTTTGGAAAAAAAACTTGATTCATTTTCTTCATCGGATAGATTACTTTCAACTGTCTCAAAAAAATGACTATCCATAACGATGGAATTTATTTGTCCAAGTTCTTCTTCAATATTATAATTAATTCGTCCTATTTTCTTTCGAACTTTGAAATTTTTGAAAACAATATCGGAATACCCGTTAGATAACTGTATTCGGAAATGATATAATTTTTCTTTTCCCCAGCTTTGTATAATTTTTAGGCAAGCCGTCTCTTTAAATCGTCCGTTTATATAATTCGTCCATTTTACAGAGCTTTGCAGTGTAAAATGAGACACTTTTTCAAAACACAAATAATATGTGAAATGGTCTTTGTTTTCTTTGAAATATTGTCGCTTCCAATCGTCCGCACCTTTAATTTTGTCCCATAAACACTCTTGATCTCTACAAGAAATTAGCGTAATAATAAGGTGATTTTTTTTATTATCAAAAGAAACATTTTCTACATTGCTATCATGAAAATAATCATTCCATAAAAACTTTATCATAGCTTTGTCGTGAGGTTTTTCAATCTCATGCTCGTAATTATACATCTATATTACTCCTTAAAATTTTAAAACTTCGTTTTTCAACTTTTTTTCGATAATTCTTAGTGTTATATAAAAGCTTATTACTCATGTTAAGCAGACTTTTCATAATCCTTTTTATTGGGTAATAACAACAGCATGGACACCTTTTTTTGATATTCTTTAAATGAAGAAGGGCGGGTATTTAGCATCTTTTTTTCAATCATAGGAATGCTTATAAACATAAACAGCAAGGTAATACTAACTGCCCCTAGACCTATATATAGCGGTGTATTAATATAGCTAAAAGAAAACACAAAAATTCCCCACCAAAAAGCTATTTCGCCTAGATAATTGGGATGGCGAGAATAAGTCCACAAACCTTTATCCATAACCTGCTGTTGGTCTGTATTTGTTTTTTTGAAATTTTTCATCTGAACATCGGCTATAAGTTCTATAAGTGTAGCAACTATCATTATAACCAATCCAAAAACTGTAAAGCCGTTAATTGCCGAATTATTAAATATAACATAATAAAGCGGCACAGTACCCAGATAAACAAGCAGTGTAGGCATAAGATTAATTCCAAACAAATTGGTTATAAAAAACAGCTTAGGATTTTTTTGTTTTAGCATAACATAACGCCAGTCTTGCGTTTTTTTAAGCCCGTAAAAAGTGCTTGCCCAGTTATATGTAAGCCTAACCGCCCAAAAGCCCACAGCAATAAGCATTAAAATATCAACAGCGTTTAAGGCGGTATTTCGTAATATCAGCCAACCTGCAATTATTACTATTGACTGAACACTCCAATATGGGTCGTACATACTGGCATTTTTAAATATAAGTCCAAAAAACCACACAACAAGGGTTGCAGCGATATCGCATATAAGCATTAGCATAAGTGGGTGCTTGATTAGAAAATCCAATAAAATATAAGTCAAAATTCCTGTTGCCGCCGCCAAAATATAAACGGCAGTCACTATTAAAAAGCTCCAAAGTCTTTTCAAGATGTTGCTCCTTATAATCAAAATAATAATTACACTTTTATTATACCTGACTTTTGCTCTCAATCAAACGAAACATTTACAATAATTTATATTTATTATATAACGTACAACATAACTCGTCAACATATTTATATAATTTTATGTGCAAAATATTTATATAACATAAAATTTTAAAACAATCAACAAAAAATTACATAATAAGGTATAAAGTTATTGCTAACAAATATTTTATTCTTGATTATAAATAACAGGCGGAAAAAATGTCAAAGATTTTAATTATTGAAGATGACCCTCAGATTTCAAGACTTGTAATGCTTGATCTGATACATGAAGGCTATGAAGCAGAATGTTCTGCTGACGGAAGAGAGGGTTTAGAAAAAGCACAGCTTAATGATTATGACCTAATTATTTTGGACGTAATGCTGCCGTCTTTAAACGGTATGGAGGTGTTAAGACGCCTTCGCACCGCCAAAAACACTCCTGTAATTATGCTGACAGCTCGTGACCAGACCATAGACAAGGTAATGGGGCTTGACATGGGTGCAGATGATTATATGACTAAGCCTTTTGCTATAGAAGAGCTTTTTGCACGCATACGCACCATCCTAAAAAGACAGTCTATACATGAAGCAGACACTTCTTCGGAAGACGAAAAAAGATTGGGTAAGCTTGTTATCAATCTCAACAAGCATGCTGTAACTTATGACAATAAAGTTATTGAACTTACCAGAAAGGAATATGACCTTTTGTTATATCTGGTTGAAAATAAAAACAAGGTCTTAACACGTGACCAGATTTTGGATGAAGTATGGGGTTATAATTTTTACGGCGAAACTAATGTAGTCGATGTATATATAAGATATCTAAGAAGCAAAATTGATTATAAATTTGGAACGCAATATATTCAGACTTTGAGAGGTACAGGCTACATTTTAAAAGACGAATAATACTTTTAGGAAATCAAATTGAATAATGCCAAACAAGATATAAAAAAAACCAAACGTAATCCGTTTTTAAGAGGATTATTGAGTGTTATATTATTTTTGCCTAGATTAATTGCCAATATCTTCAAAAAGTTTTTTGCATGGCTCAATTATAACGTTACGGCTAAGATGACCATAATCAATGCCGTAATTTTTGCTATATTTGGTGCTGCATTAATTTTTATTATTATTTTTATTACTGAGCAGTCTGTACTTGACCCACACAAAGCCAAGCTAAGACATTATTACAGTTATATTTCAAGTGTTTTATATAAAGATTATCAAGAGTCTATATTGGATAACAAAAAAGCAGAATTTGAGTCAGGAGATCTTGAAATTGCTATTATTAACCAAAGCGGCGATTTGGTCTGGGCTAATATATCGCCGTCAAGCAGTTCATATAATACATTAATAACTATACCCTCTGACAAAAGCATTGTTTCAGAGGGAAAGATTATGTACTATGCTGGAATTATTCAAGACTATAACGGCAGCTCTTTCAAAATATATCTCGGCAGGCACATGGATTCGGATTATTATCTATTGTTAAGGCTAAAGACTGCCGTTTATACTATAATTCCGCTTGCACTTATTGTTCAGCTTATTGTGGGGATTTTGTCTGGCGGAGTGCTGCTGTCGCCTATAAGAAAAATTACAGGACAGACCAGAGAAATCACAAGGGAAAGCATTTCTAAAGTAAGGCTGAAAGAGGATAAAGCCACAGGCGAAATAAAAGAACTCATACAAGTGCTTAATCAAATGCTTGATAAGCTTCAAGACTCTTTTGAAGCGCAAGAGCGGTTTGTGTCTGACGCTTCACATGAACTAAAAACACCTATAGCCGTTTTACAAGGTTACAGCGATATGTTAAAACGCTGGGGCAAAAAAGATGAGGCGGTATTAGAGGAAAGTGTCGATGCCATATTTAAAGAAACACAGCATATGAAAAATTTGGTTGAAATGCTGCTGTTTTTGGCAAGAAACAATAAAAAAACAGCCAATCTCAAAATTGAAAACTTTTTTCTAAATGACTTGCTTGAAGAAATTATAAAAGACACATTGCGTACCTGTGACAATAGAATTATATCAACAGGCAAGATGATGGCTTTTACCATTGATGCTGACAGAGAAATGATTAAGCAGCTTATCAGAGTATTGATAGACAACGCCATAAAATATACTCCTGAAAACGGCGAGATAAAACTAAGCTGTTACAGTGATGAGGAATTTGGATATGTAGTTGTTCAGGATAACGGTATAGGAATTTCTAAAGAAGACTTAAAACATATTTTTGAAAGGTTTTACCGTGCAGATAAGGCACGCTCACGAGGTACAGGGTCTGGGCTTGGATTGTCTATTGCAAAAAAGATTGCAGATACGCATAACGCTGAAATTCTTATAAGCAGTGAACAAGGCTCTGGGACTATAGTCAATCTAAAAATGAATCTTGACTATGAAAATAGTAAACAATAAAAAAGGCGTGACTAGCGTTGCAATCACAGCGTTTGCTGTTGTGCACTTTGTGCACCGCCTTTTTTGAAACGAGTCGGAATTCCTGCCAAATTTCCAAACTAACGTTTTGCCGCTTGCGATAATTCCTATGTTATAAAAAAGTATTTATAATATTTGCTTGTGTTTTTGCATATAAATGCTATAATTTTATTTAGGAGATTATAATGGAATATTGTCCTAATTGCGGAAGAAGCGGAACTAACTTTTGTTCTTTTTGCGGATTAAAGCTTTATAGTAAGCCTGAAGTTCAAGCCGAAAAAGCATTAAACAATAAGGCAAATATTTGGCTTATTATATTAAGTGCGCTTATTTTTTTTGCAGGCTTAATAATATACTTAGCTTTACATCATAAGCCTGAATCGGTCAAATATCTAAAGGCAGCACAGATATCGGCAAGTGCATATTCATTAATTGTGTTTTTGTCGGCATTTTTACCGATAATTATAATATAATAGGAGAGAATTTATGAGATGTCCTGTATGCTATATCCAAATTCCCGATGACAGCGCATTTTGTACCAATTGCGGAGCAAAGGTAAAAATTGAGCAGACGCCAGATTCACCCCCTAATAGACCGCAAGGGACTTACAATGCACCGACTTATCAATCAAACACACCTCCTCGTCAGCCCCTAACCCCCCAAATAGATGATGCAGGCTGTCTTGCTATATTTATAAGCTTTTTTGCTCCTTTTATCGGACTTGCACTATATCTAGTCTGGAAAGAATACCGTCCCAACAGTGCCAAGACCTGTCTTATCACGGCTTTGGTTTCAATCGGAATTAGTGTTTTGGGCGGTGTTATAGTGTTTGTAACAGGAATCGCCGGAATGTTTGCCTCAATGGAAGACTATGAATATTTAATTCAAAATCTGTTTAATTTTATCAAGTTATAATCTTATTGGACTAAAAATTATCAATCCGTCAAAAATTTTTTGGCGGATTTTTTGTTTATAGTGTTTTTACGGTGTATATTTTTGATGTCAAATAATAAATACTATATATACAAGGAGTGTGAACATGAAAGCAACAGGTATAGTAAGAAGAATTGACGAATTGGGCAGAGTGGTTATTCCCATGGAAATAAGACGCACTATGAAAATACGAGAGGGCGACCCTTTGGAGATATTTACAGATACTGATGGAGAGCTAATCTTAAGAAAATATTCTCCTATGGAAAGTGTAGAGGCGTATGCTGTGTTTTTGGCTGATTCTATTGAAGAGACCATAGAAACAGGCGTAATTATATGTGATAAGGACGTTATAGTAGCCGTAAGCGGATTATCCAAAAAAGAATTTTTAGGACAAAATATTACTAAGGAAATTGAACGTGTAATTGAGAACAGAAAAACCGTGCTTAATGTCTCTCAAGACAAAATCATATCGGTAACAGCGGATGACAACGTTTTCCGTTCTCAAGTAATATCTCCCATTCTTGCGGCAGGAGATGTATACGGTGCAATTATATTATTGTCCAAAGATAAGGTTTTGACTGATATAGAATTAAAAGTAGCTGTATCTGCATCTAATTATCTGGGTAAACAGCTGACATAAAAAATTCTTATGCTTTCAAAAAAAACAATAACGGCTTTTTATAGCCGTTATCTGATATTTTAGTTAGATGAATCTATTGCAATATTGCCGCTGTATGATACCGTTATACTGCACCCCAAACCCAATTCAAAAAATTGCATAGGTACATAAAGTTCATTATTTTTTACTTCTGGGGGTGTATCGATAGAAAAATATTGTGCACCTTTTGAATAATAATAAAACACTGTATCATCATCATGTATATAAGAGTATCTAATCAAAATTGCATCCGAATCAAAACAGCTTGTCTTATATATCTTAGTATAATTGTCCTGATGACGATATTCCACCTGATAACCTATTGTTACAGCTATTGAGCCTACAGGCAGCATTAAGACATCTTCTTTAAAATATGCTGTGCTTGTTTCTAGATTTTGTCCGTTAACATAAATACTGAACTTTTTGGGAACTGAAGATTTTTGAACTTGAGAGGATTGTTTTAATATTGTATCCAAAACATACTCCTTATATATTTTTACTAAAACATTATAGCATCTGACTTTTTTTGAGTAAAGCATATAAAAACCTTTTCAAATATTTTTCTTTGAATAATTTTTATATTATGTTTGCAAACCATCATTAAAATGCTATTATTATGCTATGGATTTTAACGGCAAAATATTGGAAAAAAAATTTGGACAAAATTTTATTACTGATGGCAATCTTTTGAAGGCTATTGTAAAAGATGCTTGCGTTTTGCCTGCTGACCGTGTTTTGGAAATAGGCACAGGTGCAGGAACATTGACAAGCGCACTAAGCCAAGCTTCTTCTAAGGTCTTATCGTATGAAGTAGATACGACTTTGGAGCCGCTGATACAGCAAAACTTAGAAAACCTTGATAATGTCAAGGTTGTTTTTCAGGATTTTTTGAAGGCTGACGAAAAAGACATTATAAGCGTTTTGGGAAAAGAATATAAAGTTATAGCTAATCTGCCGTATTATATTACCTCAACAATAATCTTCAAACTGCTTGATTTTGAGTTTTTGCCTAAGAGCATAACAATTATGGTGCAATACGAGGTGGGAGAAAGAATTACCGCCGCCCCTGGTACAAAGGAATACGGAGCTATAACGCTAGGAATTAATTCAAAATACGACACCAAGATTATTAGAAAAGTAAAGAAAGAGATGTTTGTTCCACGTCCCAAGATCGATTCGTGTATCGCTCATCTTACTCTAAACCCACATCAAATAAAGGATGACAAATTTTTTAGAAATGTAGTAAAAAGCGCATTTCACATGCGCAGAAAACAGCTTATCAACAATTTGTCCACAGACTTCAAAATTTCAAAACAGGATTTGAAAGCTATATTTGAAAACCAAAATCTAGATGTTAATATACGGGGCGAGATGCTGAGCTTACAGCAATTTATATCCTTGTCTGACACACTATATAGTTATTTGAATAGTAATAAATAAAACTACCTAAACATAAGATTTTTAAACAATAAACTTACGTTAATCAAGATTAATTAAGCTTTTTAATTATTTCACATTATATACATTCTTTAGCATATAAATTACTATGTATTCGTATTATGACCTTTTAGTTGATATTGGGTTTTTGTCACGCATGGGTGCGGATGTATCATATATAGGCAACACAGTATTAGGCCGTCCCATACCGCTTGTGCATATAGGCGATTATTCTCCCAATCAAATACTTATTCAGGGCAGTATTCACGCAAGAGAGCATCTGACCTCTCAACTAGTTATTGAGCAGATTTATTATGTACTGAGAAGGTACGGCACAAATTTTGGCGGCGGTATGTATTTTGTGCCTATGGTTAATATTGACGGGGTAATGCTGGCGGAATTTGGGCTAGACGAGGTACCTTTAAGCCGCCATGAGTTTTTACTTGATGTCAATCTTGGAAACAGTGATTTTTCGTTATGGAAAGCCAATATTAATGCTGTTGACCTTAACACCAATTTTCCTGCACGCTGGGGAACAGGAGTGCAAAATGTCTTTGTGCCTTCGCCGTCTGATTATGTAGGGCCGTATCCTGCTTCTGAGCCTGAAACGCAAGCGCTTATGAATATAACAAGGCGGGTTTTTCCGCAGCTTACCATAAGCTACCACACAAAAGGTGAGGAGATTTATTGGGAATTTTATCAGCGTGAGCCTAACTTTTCAAGAGACCGAAATATCGGTGAAATACTAAGTAATCTAACAACCTATACACTTATTGACGGAACACTAGGGAGTGCAGGCGGATATAAGGATTGGTGTATTCAGGATTTTTTTATACCCTCTTACACCATTGAAACAGTTGACCCATCTTATCCTTATCCAATAGACTATATAGCATTCCAAGAGGTTTGGGAACAAAACAAGGATGTTCCCATGACGGCATTAAATCAGGCAAAAGCTGTTTTTGGTTGATTTTTTATTAAAAAATGCTGTTATCAAAATTTGCGTTGTGCTATTATATTTAAAAAGAATACTTAAAGGTCAAAAAAATTAATGACAGATGAAGAATACATGCTGATTGCTTTAAATGAAGCGAAAAAGGCAAAAAAAACAAGAGATGTGCCTGTAGGCGCAATAATAGTTAAGGACGGCAAAATCTTAGCCAAAGGTCATAACGAACGTGAAAAATATAATGATGCTACCGCTCATGCTGAAGTTGTTGCTATACGCCGTGCCAACAAAAAGCTAAAGTCTTGGTATCTTGACGGCTGTACCTTGTATGTCACTATGGAGCCGTGCGTTATGTGTTCGGGCGCTATAATTAATGCACGAATTGAAAGAGTGGTTTTCGGTGCATCGGATTATAGATTTGGCTGCTGCGGCACATTGTATAATCTTCCGACTGATACAAGATTTAACCATAGAGCAGAGGTCGAAGGCGGCGTGCTGCAAAAAGAATGCGCTGATTTATTAATTGATTTTTTTAAACAGCTTAGAGAAAAATAGTTTATTGATTATCAAAAAAAAGAAAATTTAGACAAAAGTAGTTTTAAATGATGTTGTCAAATTATTGACAATAATCCATAAAGGGAATAAAATAACATTATGTTGGACATTAGCGGTGTTATATTAAGGGTAGATAATCCTAATTTTAAGCGCAGCCCCTCTTATGAATTAAAAATCTGGGGCAAGTCTATGTTAGAATGGGTATCTTCAATTTTTGATGAGGAGCCCATTATTTATGAAGACAGCAAATGCAACTTTGAAGAAGATATTGTACTTGTTCAAGGCATTATCAATAGCCATGATTTTGATTGCGATTATATTGCAGTCTTATTTTCGGATACTCCGCTTATTACCCGTAAGACCGTATTGGAAGCTTGTGAGTTTTGTGAAAATCGCTCTTTAAACTTTGTCAAAATGACCAGAGGCTTTGTAATCAAAAACAAAAATAAAAATCTTATCGAAGAAATACATAAAGCCAAAAGGCATTACTTTACCTGTGAAGATGATTTTTTGACCGCCAACAGCTTTAAAACTTTGTCTTTGATAAATGAGGTTATGCATCAGCGTATAATAGAGAAGCATATGCATAACGGGGTATATTTTATTGACCCTAACACTGCTTATATTGATGACAGCGTAAATATAGGTGTAGGTGTAACAGTCTATCCCAATAACCACCTTATAGGAAAAACTAAAATTGAAGATAATGTAATACTGTATGACGGAAATTACATAACTGACAGCCTTGTAGGGCAGAATGTCACAGTAAAATCATCCAATATTAATCAAAGCACAATAGGGAACAATACTACCGTCGGACCTTTTGCATATTTGCGCCCTGACAGTATAATAGGTGAGCATTGCCGAATTGGTGATTATGTAGAGGTCAAAAAGTCACGAGTGGGAAATAACACTAAGGTGAGCCATCTTACATATTTAGGCGACTGCCAACTTGGCGAAAACTGCAATGTGGGATGCGGAGTGGTTTTTTGTAATTATGACGGAGTAAAAAAACATTTTACCAAAGTGGGAAATAATGTCTTTATAGGCAGCAATTCTAATATAATTTCTCCTGTAGTTATAGAAGATAATGCTTTTATTGCCGCAGGGTCAACGATAACCGAAAATGTAATACAAGACAGTTTGGCTATAGCACGTGCGCGCCAAGTCAACAAATTGGATTACAAAAGAAAAAAACTGGAGGACTAAAATGGTTTCGCACAACGACAATGTTAAGCTTTTTGCAGGAAATGCCTGCCCTGCTTTGGCTGCATCAATTGCCGCAAAATTAAAAATTGAAATGGGTCAAATTGAAGTCGGAAGATTTTCTGACGGTGAAATAAGTCTGCATATTATGGAGAGTGTACGAGGATGCGACGTGTTTGTCGTTCAATCTACTTCTTCACCTGTCAATGACAATCTTATGGAACTTCTTATTATCATAGATGCTTTAAGACGTGCTTCAGCCGGAAGAATAACGGCAGTAATTCCTTATTTCGGATATGCCCGTCAAGACCGCAAAACAAGAGCAAGAGATCCCATAACCGCCAAATTGGTGGCTGACCTTATTACAAGTGCAGGTGCTGATAGAGTACTTACAATGGACTTACATGCACCCCAGCTTCAAGGCTTTTTTGATATTCCTGTTGACCATCTTTTAGGAACACCTGTATTATGCAAAGAGATTATGAAAGCTCAGCTGTTTTCTCAGGATTTTGTAATTGTCTCTCCTGATATGGGCAGTGTCTCAAGAGCTAGAGCTATGGCTCAAAAAATGCATGCGCCTTTGGCTATAGTGGACAAGCGCAGACCCAAACCCAACTCTGTGGAAATTATGAATATAATCGGCGAGGTAAAAGGCAAAGCATGTCTATTGGTTGATGATATGATAGATACCGCAGGAACAATCTGTCAGGCGGCGCAAGCGCTTATTGATTCGGGTGCTACCGAAGTCAATGCTTGCTGTACACATGCAGTTTTGAGCGGACAAGCTTTGGAAAGGTTAGATAAGTCGCCCATAAAGACAGTGACTATGTTGGATACAATAGAGCGAAAAAGCAGCCCTTCGCTTGCTAAATTTAGAACAGTAAGCGTTGCCCAAATCTTTGCCGATGCTATTGAAAGTATATATATGGATCTGCCTATCAGCAGGTTGTATGAATAATTATGAAGATTGTAGTGGGCTTAGGCAATCCTGATAAAAAATATCTCAAAACATTTCATAATGTTGGATTTATGGTGCTTGATGCCGCCGCCCAAAAGCTCAATCTAAAAATCAAAAAGTCAAGATGCCGCAGTCTTATCGCAGAATCCAATTTAAACGGGCAAAAGTTTGTCCTAGCAATGCCGCAGACTTATATGAACTTAAGCGGAGAGGCTGTTCTCTCTCTTATCCAAAACTTCAAAGCTTCTGCTGACGATTTGCTGGTTGTTTATGATGACTGCGATTTGGATTTAGGGATGCTAAGACTTAGAACTACAGGCAGTGCAGGCACTCATAACGGTATGAAAAATATAATCAATCTTTTAAATACTGAAAACTTTAAAAGGCTGAGAATAGGAATAGGCAAGCCGCCGGCTAATTTTCCTTTGGCAGATTATGTATTGTCTGATATTCCAACAGACTCTAGACATACTATGTTTGAGGCAATACTTCGTGCAAGTGATTGTATAATAGATTGGCTGAACGGACAGACTTTTGACACCGTTATGCAACAATACAACGGGCAGGCTTGATATTAATAGAACAAAAATATGCCTATAAAATATAATTTACCTATACCGAGCGAAATACAAAAAATCGCTCAAAGCGTTTCGCGAGGTGTTTCCGCCTCGCTGTTTGGCATGTCTTTGGGCGAAAAAGTTTATCTTGCCTCAAGTATAAAGCAGCCTGTCTTGTTTGTTACGGCGGATTATTATTCGGCATCCAATGTTTTTTCCAAAATTTCGTCTATTTGTAATGCAGCTCTTTTGCCTGCTTTGCCTGACGTATTGACCTATAAACAAGGCAGTTCAGATGAAATCTTTTATAACCGTATTCATGCTATTAATAAGCTTATATCAGGCAGCTTGGATGTATTGGTTATAAGTGTTCAATCCTTATGTGAACTCTTTCCCACTCCTTCTGATATTCTAAAACACACATTAAATATATCAAAAAATCAAAACATATCATTTGATAATATTATTAAAATTCTTATAGGCGGTGGATACAAACGCACATCGCCTGCCAGCACCCCAGGAACTTTTTCGCTAAGAGGCGATATTTTGGATATTTATCCTATTGACAGAACACCTGTAAGAATTGAGTTTTTTGGGGATACGGTAGAAAGTATAAGGACTTATTCTTTAAACACTGAGCTAAAACCTCAAAATCTTTCTGATGTAATTATTTATCCTGCAACTGAATTTTTTATTGATGAGCAGACATATAGCAGTCTCTTAGAACAAATTCCCAAAAAACGCATCAAAAATCTTGAGCCTGACTCGTCAGCACGCCAAAACCGCATTGTAGAAGAATTGATGTTTAAGCTAGAAGCTAGGGCGGTGGATAACTCTTTACAATATATTTCATATATGCTAAATAGATGTTCTTTAAACGAACTTTTACCTAAGGACACAATAATTATATATGACGAAACTAAGCTCTTATTTGACGGGCTTAATAATTTGTATAATGAGCATTATACCAGAATACAATCTCTTCTGATGCAAGGTGAGGTTTTTGAGGATTGCGATAAACAGCTTGCTGAAAAGGATAAAGTTTTTTTGCTTTATGAAGAATTTAATAAGCTTGCTTTTCACAAGATAACTACTGCCAACAAAATATTCAATCCCGATGAAGTTTTTAGCTACCATATAAAACCCATAACCAGATATGCAGGCAATTTTGAAGAACTAGTACAAGATATAAAAATCTGGCTTGAAAACGGCTATCATATCTTGCTCAGTGCAAAAGACCGTGACCAAGCCAATGTTTTGCAATCGACTATACGTGACAAGGGTCTGTATTTGCCTATTGTACAAAATATTTCGGATGACTTTTTGCAAAACGGAAAAGCACTGATAACCATAGCCAATACTGCGATAGGATGTTCTTGGCATGAGGACAAATATATACTCATAGGCAATGAGGACCTTTTTACCAAAAAAAGCACTATTATGCCGTCTAAGGCAAAAGATGTTTTCTTTGAGGTAAAGCAAGGCGATTATGTAGTACATTTTATACATGGCATAGGAATCTGCAAAGGCATTACCAGAATGAGCGGGACTCTGGGCACTAAGGATTATATAGTACTTGAATACCGTGACGGCGATAGGCTGTATGTTTCTACCGAACAATCTGATATGCTTTCTAAATACAGCGGCTCAACCCCCAAACTTTCTAAGCTAGGCGGAGTGGAGTTTGCCAAAGTCAAACAAAAGGTAAAAGACGATTTAAAGCAAATGGCGTTTGACTTACAAAACCTGTATGCCGAAAGAAGCCGTCAAAAAGGCTATGTATATGAAATTGACGATGAGATGCTTAAGGCTTTTGAGGCGGCTTTTCCTTATACCGAAACGCCTGACCAGCGGCGTGCCACCGACGAGATTTTGATGGATATGCAAAAGGGCATAGTAATGGAAAGGCTTTTATGCGGAGACGTGGGATACGGTAAAACTGAAGTTGCGCTAAGGGCTGCCTTTGCTACAGCAATATGCAACCGTCAGGTTGCCTTCTTGGCTCCGACTACAATATTATCAGAACAGCATTATAAGACTGCTTTTGAAAGACTGGATGAATGGGGCATAAAAGTTGAAGTTATTAACCGCTTTAAGTCAACACAAGAAATAAAAAATGTTTTACAAAAACTAAAAGACGGCGAAATCAATGTCTTGTGTGGAACACACAGACTGCTTTCTAAAGATGTAATTTTTAAAAATCTGGGACTTCTTATATTGGATGAGGAACAGCGTTTTGGAGTAGAGGACAAGGAAAAAATTAAGTTGCTCAAAAACAACATCAATGTACTTTCTATGTCGGCTACACCTATTCCTCGTACCTTACACATGTCGCTAAGCGGCATAAGAGATATAAGCCTTATAAGCGTTCCGCCTGCAGACAGACTGCCTGTTCAAACATATGTAACCGAACTTACTGACGGGCTTATGAAAGATGCTATAATAAGAGAGCTTTCACGCGGCGGACAGGTTTTTGTGGTGTATAACCGTTCGGAATTTATAGACGCTTTTGCCGCAAAGATAAAACTGCTTGTGCCTGACGCTAAGGTAGAAGTGATTTTTGGAACAATGCCAGAAGAAAAGCTGTCACGTGCTGTAAAAAGATTTTATGACGGACAGACCAATGTCTTGATATGTACTACAATAATTGAAAACGGAATAGATTTGCCTCTTGCCAACACGCTTATTGTATGCAATGCAGACCGCTTTGGATTAAGTCAGTTATACCAATTAAGAGGCAGAGTGGGCAGAAGTAACAGGCTGGGATATGCTTATCTTACATTTTCGCCTGAAAAGGAACTTACAACGCTTGCCTACAAAAGACTGGAAGCGTTAATGGAATTTACAGAACTGGGAAGCGGATTTAAGATTGCGTTAAAAGACCTTGAAATAAGAGGTGCAGGTACGGTTTTGGGTAGAAAGCAGCATGGGCACATGGAAAAGGTGGGATATGAATTATATGCCAAGCTTTTAAATCAGGCAAGAGCAGAACTTGATAACGGACAGGCGCAGGAAATTAGCGAATGCCGCATAGATGCAGATTTTGATGCATATATACCTGATGAGCTAACCACAGACAGCGATGTAAGAATGAGACTGTATAACAGAATATCAGCTATACAATCCAATGTTGATAGAATGGATGTAATAAATGAAATAAAACAGGTTTTTGGCTTAATTCCCAAAGAGGTGGAAAACCTTGTCAATATCGGACTATATAAAGGTATGGGCATACAGGCTAAAGCACGTATTATCCGCATGCAAAAGGCAAAGGGTGAAATAACTTTTGATGAGGTTACGCCTGAACTTATAGATACGGTCAACGAGTATAAGGATTTTTGCATGCTGGATATTGCCAAAAAGCCTGTTGTAAAAATAAAAACTGATGTGTATAAGAACATTTACAAGTTTTTGGATACGCTAAAAGATAAATATAAGGCAAAATAATTGCTAAACAATGTGAAATTAAGTATAATATAAGATACTGCAAAATGTTCCTAAAGGTCGGAGATGATATGATTAAAAAACTATTGACAATATTACTTTGCGGAGTGCTCGGAATGAGTATATTATCGGGCTGTTCGCTGTTTGTATTGGATGAAGATAAGGATATGGCGGAAGCGGTTGCTGTTATAGCATCCAAAACTGTCCCTATTGAAGTGATACAGGAAAACGGAGATAAGGTTAGATCAACATTTACTTCTGAAGAAAAGGTTATAAGCAAACTTGAGCTTGCCAACATTTTCAATCAATACGGTGCTAACTATCAGCAAAACTACGGTTTTTCTGTAGAACAGACCTTTGAGACATTATTAAACCAGCTTGTTGACAGAGAGCTTTTGTTAATTGAAGCTGAAAAGCTGATAGCGTCCAACCAAATAAGATTTAAACAATCTGAATTTAATAAGATATGGAAAGATGTTTATAAGACTGTGGACGACAGCCTATATTCTTTTGAAAAAGATATAGCCAAAGAATATAATGAGAACATATATACACGAGGCACAGGCGAAGACCTCAAACCCGATTGGCCTACATTAGTCTATGCTAATGAACCTGAACAAGATTCTGGTACCGAATACGATATTGAAGACGGCATAATAATGGATGAACAAAAATGGGTGCCCGAAGGCAGCAGAGGCCCGATATTTGATTATTCTATCATTAATAACGGAACTGAAGAGGCAAAAGCAAAATATTTTGCATCTGAGGAATACCGCTTTGCCGCATTAAAGACAGAGGCGTTGAGAAGATTTTTGGAAAACATCAGACAAAATCTCAAAGCTGATGTATTGTCAAAAGCTGATCAGCAAAAGTACAAAGCTGATTTGACTTTGATTGATTCTTATAAAAATACTAAACCTTATAAATATGCGGAGCTTTACAAAAAGTTGCAAGACCTTTGGTTTGTAAAATATATGTATTATGACAACGCCTATAACAGCATGCTGTTTACCAAGCTGCAGGAATATGTAGAAAAAGATGTTTCTGTAACAGAAGAAGAGGTAAGAGCTTATTATGATAGGACATTGGCTCAACAGCAGGAAAGTTTTAAGAATATCAATAATTATCTGTCTGCTATGAAAGACGGAAAACAAATTGTTTTATATCACCCCACCAACGGCAATTGGTTTTATGTAAAACATATATTATTGCCTTTTTCAGATGAACAGGCGGCTAAAGTTAAAAGCTTGAAAGGAACAAAAGACAGTATTGAGGCACAAAGACAAAGAATTGCCCAAGAAATCACATCTTATATGCATATTGACGGTTACAATGTTGGAAAACCTATACCAATAAGAGATATTTTGAGTGACATCTATTCAGAAATGAATCATCTTGCAGGACGTTCTAAGGCTGCCGAAAGTAAGTTTGAAGACCTTATCTTCAAATACAATACCGACCCCGGAATATTTAACAATGTCAACGGCTATGGTATGCAATATCTTCCCAACGATACTGGAAAATCAGGCTATGTGGCAGAATTTGAAGAAGCATCTTTTGAACTGTATAAGCAAGGTACTTTGGGCGCAGTAAAAGAAGTGGTTACTGACTTTGGTGTGCATGTGATAATGCTTTCTTCAAAAGTTGAATTTGGCACAAGAGCTTTGGGCGAATTTACAAGCGTGTTCCAAGATAATCTTCATGACACCACATATTCTAAAGCACTGGAAAAAGAGCTTTTAAATAAGAAAAAGACAGATGCCTTTACTAACTATCAAAACCAAATATTAACCCAGCTCAATAGAGATTGGGAGCCTCAGATAACACTCTATCAAAAGAGATATCAACGCCTTATAAAAGCGGTGAAAGGCTGATTAAATAACTTTGCAATATCTAATATGCCCTTTCACTATGGAAGGGCATATTATGTTTTTTGAAGAAAAATAATAAGGCAGGAGAATCTTATGTTGTTAAGCAAAAAGACACTTGAAATCAGAGAATATACCGCAGGCGAACAGCTCAATGAAGGGTATATCAAATTAAACTCCAATGAAAACCCATATCAACCGTCTCCTTTAGTTTTTAACGCCTTAAAAGACATTAATAAGCTGAATTTTTATCCAAGCCCGAAATCTGACGCTCTTAGACACGAACTAGGCAAGCTTAATGACTTTGTTGAGGATGATATCTTTGTAGGCAATGGCAGCGATGAAATCTTGGGGCTTGCTTTTTTGACTTATTATAACCAAAAAGATAAGGACATTATTTTTCCTGACGTTACATACAGCTTTTATCCTGTATGGGCAGACTTGTATGATATAAATTACCGCACAATAGCCCAAAACAGTGATTTTTCTATCAACCCACAGGATTATTTCAACTTAGACAACTGCCAAGGAATAATAATCGCCAATCCCAATGCGCCCACTACCTTAGAAATGGCGTATGAGGATATAGAAAGTATAGTAGTTAATAATCAGGACAAAGTAATAATAATAGATGAGGCGTATGCTGATTTTGGAACTTATTATTGCACCGCTCTTGCCAAAAAATATCAAAATGTACTTATTGTACGTACTTTTTCTAAAGGCTGGTCTTTAGCCGGCATAAGATGCGGATATGCCATGGGAAGCCGTGTTTTGATAGAAGGACTTAACAAAATACGGGACTGCTTTAACAGCTATTCGGTTGACAGGCTTACACAAGCTGCAGCAATTGCCGCTGTAAAAGACAGAGACTATATGCACGTCTGTATTCAAAAGGTTATTGCTACCCGTGAGCGTATAAGCTCTGAGCTGCGAAAAAGAGGCTATACTGTACCTCAATCTAAGACTAATTTTTTGTTTATTACCAAAGACGGCTTTGATGCTCGAAGCGTATATCAATCTCTCAAAGAACAAAAGATTTTAATAAGACATTTTAATTTGCCCAAGATAAAAAACTATCTGCGTATAACCATAGGCACAGATGAACAGATGGATATGCTCTTAGATGCATTGAATACTATTGTTTAAAAATCTTTGAACAAAACATCAAAAAAAGTAATAATATAAATAAGAACATTTGACAATATTATCTATTGCGGTTGTTTCTTTTGGCATAAGATGATATAATTATTTTTGGAGTTTTTTTAACTTATGGATGACCCAAGCGGGAGAAATAATTATAAAATCTAGGCAATAACCGCCCTAATATTTCGTTGTGCGGTATGGTTTTGCCGCACATTTTTATTTTAAAGAGGTGGTACTATGGTCAGAATGTTTTATACCCCTACAGGCGCAAAAAATGCTCATGAAATCTTTTCGCCCGTTGAAAATTGCTGGATTCACCTGGAAAATCCAAGCGATCTTGAAATTGAAAATATATCTTTTGCTACAGGCGTCCCTACGCAAATGATAAAGGCTGCGCTTGACGAAGAAGAAAGAGCGCATATTGAGATTGAAGAAGAAGGTAAATTAATTTTAGTTGATATTCCTGTTACAAGCGAATCTGCGGATAAAGAAACATATATTTATACCACATTGCCCTTGGGTATTATTATGACCGATAAGCATTTTTTGACCGTATGTCTGAAAAAAACTTCTGTTATCAATGAGTTTATGCAAGGGCGTGTGAAAAATTTTGATATCAACAAACCTACTTTGTTTTTATATCAGCTGTTATATAACAATTCGATAAAATTCTTACATTACCTAAAGCAAATAGACAAGGCAAGCAGCCGTATTCAGCTGCAGCTTCACAAATCAATGAAAAACAAAGAATTGATTCAGCTTTTAGAGCTTGAAAAATCTTTGGTCTTCTTTTCTACTTCAATTAAGTCCAATCATACTGTTTTGGAAAAGATTTTGGTAAGCTCTTTTGTCAAGCATTATGATGAAGATCAGGAGATATTGGATGATGCGGTAATTGAAAGCAGGCAGGCAATGGAAATGGCTGACATTTATAGAGATGTCTTGAGCGGAACAATGGATGCCTTTGCTTCTGTTATAGGCAACAACCAAAACAAGGTCATGAAACTGTTAACAGCTCTTACTATTATTATTACTATACCCACATTGATTGCATCTTTCTTCGGTATGAATACTGGCTTGCCGCTTCAAAACAACAAATATGCCTTTTGGATTGTAGTAGGTATCTCGGCCGTGTTTTCAGGCATTGCAGCATTTATTATGTATAAGAAAAAAATGTTTTAATATACCAAAAATCCTCTTAAAAAAACGTAAGAGGATTTTTTGGTTTTAGCGATTTTGTGATTATTATTTTAGATGTCTGCAGAAATTTGACGGTAAATCAAAATTCTCTCTCCAGAGGGCAAAGGCTCTTTTAGATTGGGATTATTCATAAGTATGTTTTGGGGCGTGGTGTGCAGTGCTTTTGCCACATCCCACAATTTTTCGCCTTGTTTGGTTATATAAACAGCTATTGCACTTTCACGGCTTATCTTAATTTCGCCTAATTCTATGTCCTTGATATAATAGCCGACTTTTTTGCAATACACATTGATACAGAATTTTACCTGCGCGCTAAGCTCAACTTCGCCTTTTTTAGGGCGTGCCGATATCCTCATAATGCAGGCGTTTCCGTCAAACTCTAACATTCCTTCAGGCAGTTCACATTTTACTGTCAAAGAATACGGCAATTCAACTGATACTGAATTTCTAGTTTCATACTCATTGTTCCAATAAATTATGCCTGTATGCAAAACTCCTTCTATTGTCAGCTTATTGCCTTCATTAAATATATTGGCCACCTGAACTTTGGAAGAGGTTAGACAGATTACTTTATCCACTGACGGCAGCTCGTCGCCTAAGTTAGCTGAGCCTTCTATTGTTTCGTCAAATCTCTTGGTTCCAAAAAATTTAGTAAAATCAATGCTCTCGCCTGTGATTTTTATTTCTTTGCTTACGCTAAACGCATCAATTATAGCTACAGCTTTTGTAATAGCTACTGTACGGCATTCTGCCTGCATTTTAAATTCGCCTTTAAGAAGCTTATGGCTGCCTGACAAATCGTCCATCAATGTCATTGTAAAGCTGTTAATCTTAATGACATAAACGACTTTATCTTCTATTCTTGCACCGGGTGCATTGATTTCCTGACTGTACTCTAAGGTAAAGTTTTCATTTTTGATAAGTCCGTTTTCTGTGGTGTAGATAACATTGAGGTCAATCATTCCGTTATATATTACACAGTCAAGCCCCGCCGTAACATCTGATGTTATGTTAGCCGCTTCGCATAACAAAATATTGACTATGTTATCTTTGGGCTCAAATTCTTCTGAGATATAAAAGGTTTCTGCACCTTTACCACTTATCACATCGTATTCAAGCTCATCTGTTTGGGTATAGACATCGTCTAAAGTCTGCTTGATAAGATTAAGGCGTTCTTTAACAACAACCTTACAGCTGATTTCAATAGCCGCAGAAATCCTTATATCGTTTTGAGTGACAGATATGGTGTCGGTATCCAAAGTATTGGCTTCTAACATAAGTTCGCCTGAAGGCATAATGGCATCGTCCATTATCTTATCTGAAAAATCAGCATTATAGTCCATGCTGTTGGTCGCACCGTCTAGGTCAACAAACAAAACCTTAAAATTGGCTCTGCCATTATAACGAGCTTCACCTGCCAATGCTTCGTAAGACAAAATCTCACTTTCACATGAAATAGTCAAGATTTTGGCTATTTTTACATCGGTTGCGGGCTGAAGCAGTGCCTCAATTGCGACCTGATTTGGAGCAGCTTTTTTAAAATGCTCCGGAATAATTTCTTCATATATTTGTTCTGATGCCATAAGAATGCCCCCTGTTGATATTTACAGTGTAACACTATATTTTATAATCAAACATACCGTTTTATGACTATAAAATGCATTGAAATAAAACTTTTTATAAAAACGGTTTTTCTCTAATATATGATAATCTGTTTATTTATTATGCCAAAAGGGCATAATATTTTAAGTTGCCTTTATTTGGGTATTAAAAAAATTTCTACCAAAAGAGCTTAGGAGACACGTTAATGAGAAAGCCTATTTATGAAATGGATTCAGTCAAACAGCGTATATTAGAACTTAAAGGAAAAAGCATTAAGCTTGTTGTTCATCGCGGCAGAAAACGCTATGTACGTTATACGGGCATACTTGAAGAAATTTATCCGTCTGTTTTTACGGTCAGAATTAATGAACATAAATCTATGGACATCATCACATATTCTTATTCGGATGTTTTGTGCGGAGATGTAAAGATCACTTCACAGGATATTGTCTCTGCCACATAATTATATAAGGAAAAACGACAAAAGCGACATTAGCACCAGATACACAGAAAACCCCCAAAAAGCATGACGGGCTATAATTTTTAGCATAATTTTGGCTGAAATATAACCGCTTATTCCTGCACTCAAAAACCCTGCTATAAGTGCGCCTATGCCTATGTTGCTATGTACCACGCCTATATCTACAATATCAAAAACTACTGCACCTAGGATTATAGGAATACTCATCAAAAATGAAAATTCAGTTGAACTAGCCCTGTTTTGTCCTGACACTAAACCTGCGCTTATTGTTGAGCCGCTTCTTGAAACGCCTGGAAAAACGGCTATACCCTGAAACACTCCCATAATCAAAGCCTGTCTAGTGCTGATGCTGTTTAGATCGCTGTTAATAAGTCTTTTTTGAGTAGGTTTACAAACCATATCGCCGATTAGTAAAAATACCGCACTCACCAAAAAACCCCAGCCCAAGTATTCGCCCCCAAAGCTTGACTTAAGAAAGCTTTGAAAAACAAACGCAATAATAACAGCAGGTAAAGCAGATATAATTATGTTAAAGGTAAGTTTTGTAAACGGTTTTTTTAACAATGCTTTGATTTTTTCAAATAATACAGCACTTACTGCAAGCAAGGTTGCAAAATGCACCGCAATATCAAAGCTCAATGCCCCGTCATAAATCTTAAAAACATTTTGAAAAAAAACAAGATGCCCGCTGCTTGACACAGGCAAAAATTCAGTAAGCCCTTGTATCAATCCCAAAATAATTGCTTCCCAAATCGTCATAATTTATAAATATGGCAGAGAAGTTTTAAAAATGACCGCTAACTAATAAGCCCTATAAAAAACAGTTTCTAATGATTAGTAATCTTTTGTGTGCTTTGGTTTTTTTCGTTGTTGTGCTATAATACCATTTGCTTATATTTTTGTAAATTTCGGAGTCAAAAAAATGAAACTTGGTGTAGTCGGTTTGCCCAATGTCGGCAAAAGCACACTTTTTAATGCGATAACAAATGCAGGCGCAGAGAGCGCAAATTATCCTTTTTGTACTATTGAGCCTAATATCGGTGTAGTCAGTGTTCCTGACCCTAGACTTGAGGTTTTGGGCAAACTTTATAACACAAAAAAAATAACCCCGGCAGTTCTTGAGTTTGTAGATATTGCAGGATTAGTCAGAGGCGCAAGCCGAGGCGAAGGACTGGGAAATAAGTTTTTGTCACATATAAGAGAAGTGGATGCAATAGTTCATATTGTACGCTGCTTTGACGACCCCAATATAATCCATGTGGACGGCAATCCCGACCCAATGCGTGATATAGAAACAATAGAGCTGGAGCTTATCTTTTCTGATATAGAAAGTGTAGAAAAGAGAATAGAAAAAGCGTCCAAAGCGGCAAAGGGCAAGGATAAACAAAGCATTATAGAGCTTGAACTTCTTAACAAAATTAAGACTGCTTTAGATAACGGCAAAAGCGCAAGATCAGTTTTGCAAACTCCTGAAGAAATACACGCCGCTCAATCTTTTTTTCTTCTTACCACCAAGCCTGTAATATATTGTGCCAATATAGGCGAAAACGAAATAGGCACAGACAGTGAGTATATAAAAACTGTCAGACAATATGCCAAAACCCAAGGCTCAGAATTTATGGTTATTTGTGCCAAAATAGAAGAAGAGCTTGTCAAGCTTGAAAAAGAAGAAAGAGAACAGTTTGTACAGGCGTTAGGCTTAGAGTCCAGCGGACTTGAACAGCTTATAGTTACAGGGTATAGACTCTTAGGACTTATCAGCTATTTGACAGCAGGCGAAAAAGAAGTCAGGGCATGGACAATTACCCAAGGCACCAAAGCACCTCAAGCAGCAGGCAAGATTCATACTGATTTTGAAAGAGGCTTTATAAGAGCAGAGATTGTGCAATATGATGACCTTGTAAATTTAGGCTCTTTTAACTCTGCAAAAGAAAAGGGCAAGGTAAGAAGTGAAGGCAAGGACTATATAATCAAAGACGGAGATGTCGTCCTTTTTAGATTTAATGTTTGATAATCTCATTATATGGTATAATTTTTATTAATGAATGTAATAACTGATTTTATTAATAACGGTCAAAAAATCGGTATAGCTGTAAGCGGCGGCATGGACTCTATGGCGCTTTTGCATTGGTTTGTAAAAAATCAAAGTAATCTTAATATTAGTATTACAGCAATTAATATTGACCATAATATCCGCAAAAACTCATATGAGGATACTCAGTTTGTAGTTGAATATTGTAAAAAAAATAATATTCGCTGTCTTACTTATAAATTGGATTTAAAACAAAGTAAATATGTCAATAATACTGAGAATGCTGCCAGACTTGCTAGATATGAGATTTTTCACAGTTTGATAGAAAAAAAAGAGCTGGACTTTATTGCTACGGCACATCATGCTGAGGATAATGCAGAAACAGTTTTGATGCACTTGTTTAGAGGTAGCGGACTAAAAGGCATGTGCGGAATTAATTTTTTGACTAAACAAGGCATAGTAAGACCGCTTCTATATACCGAAAAAGCTGACATTAAACAATATATCCAAGACAATGATATTAATTATGTTATTGATGAAACCAACTTGCAATCGGATTATAACAGAAATTTTTTGAGGCTTGAAGTGCTGCCAAAGATATTGATGAGATTTCCGCAGGCAATAAATAATATCAATACTTTTTCAAAAAATGCTTCAGAAGATAACAGCTATATAGAGCAAAATGTTCCTAGACTTGTTAATAAAGACAATGAAGTCTTTATACCGTCAGAACATTTTCAAGCCCATTCGTCTTTAATAAACCGTGAAATTTTTGATGCAATTACTCAGTTGGGTGTTACTCACGATATAGAAAGCATGCATATAGAGCTTATAAAATCGCTTATTAATAAGCCTGCGGGCACAAGAATTGATATAAAAAGCAAAATAACTGCTATAAGGGATTATCAGGGAATAACTCTTACTGATAAAAAAATCAATGATTATTATGACTTTGAAATACCTTTTGGTATAGGCAAGTTTTTGCTTCCCAATGGAGTCTTAAAAATTGAATTAATTGATAAAATTGATACTGATTTTTTAAAGAATTCAAAACAGCTTTTTCTTGATGCTGAGCTTTTACCCAAAGATGCCGTTATTAGATACAGGCAGTCAGGCGACATTATTAACAAGCTTGGGGGCGGAGGTAAAGTTTCGCTAAAAGACTACTTTATTGACAAAAAAATATTGGCAAGACTACGTAATTTGATACCTTTAATAGCGAAAAAAAATATAATATATGCTATAATAGGAATTGCTGTGTGCCACGATGTACGCATTACAAATAAAACAAAAAAGATATACAAGCTGAGTTTTGTGGAGGACGACAATGTCGAAAATTACTAAAGTTCTGATTGACGAAAATAAGATAAAAGAGCGTGTGCGTGAACTAGGTGCAGAAATTTCACGTGATTATCAGGGAAAAGATATTTTGATGATCGGAATTTTGAGAGGAAGCGTTATTTTCTTTGCTGACCTTATAAGAGAAATAAACTGCAATGTGGTAATTGATTTTATTTCTGTAAGCAGTTACGGAGCAAGTCATAAAACTACAGGCGAAGTCAGAATGATGAAGGATTTGGATGAAGCTGTTGACGGCAAGGATGTCGTTATTGTAGAAGATATAGTTGATACAGGACTTACACTTCAATATCTTAAAAAGGTATTGCTCTCTAGAAACCCCAATTCTTTGAAGGTGTGCTGTCTTTTGGATAAACCTGAAAGAAGAAAGGTGGAAATAAGCTCAGATTATCTTGGATTTACTATTCCCAATGAGTTTGTAGTTGGATATGGTTTTGACTATGCCCAAAAGTACCGCAACTTAAAAGATATTTGTGTATTAGACCCTAAGGGATAAAAAAAGGCTGATACAGGATAAATACAATATGATTATATTTACCCTGAAAATCAGCCTTTACGTAAGATAATTTCTTGTCTTACGATTATAGGATATATCACTTTTCAAAAAATATTCAAGAAATTCTATTTTTCTTGGTTTTTTGAACTAAATAATGTGATATAATAGTTATGCCAAATGAAAGAACAGCAATACGCTGCAAAAATTATTCTTGACACTTATGAACACAACAATCGTACTTTACGTATTGACACTGACGGATTGGTAACTTTTAGAGGCGTTGGTGTATTTGTAGATTTCCAAAATGAAGAATATAAAACAACTATAGGTTTTTCAGAAGATACGGTCACATTGACCCGTATAGGCGAGCAATCCTATACAATTATATTAACCAAAAATCAAGTTAAAGAATTTTTCATAGACACAGGCTATGGATTGGTGCCGCTTAAGGTAACAACTCATGACATCAAGTATCAGTTTGAAAACAATATTATTAACCTCACTATGGAATATTCAATAAAGGCAGACCTATTAAAAGATGCTGCAAAATTTAATTTAATTCTTAAATGTATCTTGGAGGAACATTATGAAGCTGCAATGGCTGGGACACTCTAGCTTTTTGCTTGAAGAAAGTACCGGCACGGCAATTATTACAGACCCTTACGATGAAAAGCTTACCGGCTTTAAAATGCCAAAATTACACGCTGATATTATTACATCTTCACATAACCATGCTGACCATAACTACTTTAAAGAAATTATGGGCTCGCCAATAATTATTGATAAAGCAGGTGTAACTGATATTTCGGGTGTATCAATTACATCTATCCCCAGCTTCCATGACGACTTACAAGGCAAGAAAAGAGGCAAAAACCTTATTTTCAAATTTAGAATTGACGGAATTGATGTTTGCCATCTTGGAGATATAGGGCAGGATGTTTCGGCGGAACTTGTTGACCAGCTGATGCCCATAAATATATTACTTATACCTGTCGGAGGACATTATACAATTACGGCAGAACAAGCATATGAATATATCAGCATGTTAATGCCTGATGTAGTTATCCCCATGCATTACAAAACACCTGACAGCATTATTGATATTGATAAGGTAGATTCTTTTTTAAGGCTGTTTGAGGATGAAGCTGTAATCTTTGCTCAAGAAGAAATTTTGGAATTTGAAAGAGATGATTTTGCGGGCAACTTTACCAAAGTTATAATACCCAAACGGATATTTGATTAAGACATACCAAAATATGTATTTTTTAAATTATTTTTGCAAAATCTAAGAACATTAATCAAAGGCTAATCAAAGTTAATAAATGATGCATTTTATGCATAAAATTTTTTATGGGAAATTCATAATCAAAATCACTATTTAATGTTTTTATATATAAAATTTTTAGGAGTTAATCGTCTATGAACAAGGCTTTAAAGGAGTTTGAATGGGAATGAATAAGGTTTACAACAGGAGCACACTTTCCAATATGGGAATTTTTGAATTGAGAGAATATGCTCGAAGTGTGGGTGTGGATTCTCCCACCATGTACAAAAAAGATGTGCTTATTGATAAAATTGCAGCGGTTTTGGAAGGAGAGATTGCACCTAAGCCAAGATCCAACAGAGGACGCCCTCCAAAGCCTCTTATTACCAAGCCATTATCTGACTCTTCTTATATAAATACACCTGTAATGCCTGTAGGAAAGACATCAGCAATTTTAAATGATTCGGCATCCAATGATTATGATGACTTTGAAGAGCGTGAGGGAATCTTAGAAGTCCATAATGACGGCTATGGTTTTTTGAGAGTTCATAATTATGAACCGGGAGATAAAGACGCTTACATTTCCAATCAGCTTATTAAGAAATATCGCTTAAGAAAAGGCGATATGATAAAAGGTAATGTTAGAAAAATCCGTGAAGACAAGCAGATAGCTGTTTTTAATATCATAAGCGTTAACGGAGTAAAACCTGAAGACGTGATAAGACGGGTTAATTTTGAGGACCTTGTGCCCATTTATCCTGATGAAAGATTTAAGCTTGAACTTCCCAATTCAAGATTTGATATAGCTATACGAAGTATTGACCTAATATCTCCTATAGGAAAAGGTCAGCGCGGTATGATTGTCAGCCATTCTCAAAAAAATTGCCAATTCTGTTGCTCTTAACCATCCAGAAGCGCATTTGATTGTCTTGTTGATAGATGAAAGGCCGGAAGAAGTTACCGACATGCAACGCTCAACAAAAGGCGAAGTAATATATTCTACCTTTGATGAAAGCCCTGACCACCATACAAGAGCGGCTGAACTCGTGCTTGCTAGAGCCAAGCGCCTTGTAGAAATGAATAAAGATGTAATCATACTTTTAGACAGTCTGACAAGACTTGCCCGTGCTTACAACCTTACAATTCCGCCTACTGGAAGAACGCTTAGCGGCGGTATTGACCCAGGCGCATTATACAGTCCCAAAAGATTTTTTGGCTCAGCACGTAATATTGAAAACGGCGGAAGTCTTACCATAATTGCGACAGCCTTGATAGATACAGGTTCGAGAATGGACGATGTAATTTTTGAAGAATTTAAAGGCACAGGCAATATGGAAATACACCTTGATAGACGCCTTAGTGAAAAACGAATTTTCCCTGCAATTGATCTTGCCAAAAGCAGCACAAGACGGGAAGAATTACTTTTATCGCAAAAAGAGCTTGAAGGTATCTGGTCTATAAGAAAAATATTGTCAGTAGGGGATACTCAAGAAGCTACTGAACAGCTCATCACAATGATGTCAAAGACCAATAACAATATAGAGTTTATTGATAATCTTCAATTATGGTTAAAAAACTTATAATAAACTTTAACACAATAAAAAAGACTCTCTAATATAGAGAGTCTTTTTTAAAAAAGCTAAAATTGATTATTTTCTAAATCCGCGGTCAGCGTTAAATCTTTGCTTCTTTGCTCTTCTGCATTCAGGACATCTAGTAGGCTCATTGGTGAAGCCTTTTTCTGCGTAGAATTTTTGTTCGCCTTCAGTGAAAACAAACTCTTCATTGCAGTCCCTGCAGATAAGTTTCTTATCGGTCATTTACTACCTCC
>CALAYY010000050.1 GCA_937895465.1 uncultured Clostridia bacterium
GGATTTGCCTATTCGTTATGCCGAAACCTCCACGCTTTTTAGAAACGAAAACAGCGGAGAAATGCATGGTCTTATCCGTGTCAGACAGTTTACATTAAGTGACGGTCATATTATATGTACGCCCGAACAGGTAAGACAAGAGTTCAAAAATTCATTGGAGTTATCTTATTATCTACTTGATACTTTGGGTTTAAGAGAAGATATAACCTTCAGGTTCTCAAGATGGGATCCTAATAATACCGACAAGTACATCAATGACCCCAAACGCTGGGAACAAACAGAAAGCTTGATGAAAGAGATTTTGGACGGACTTAATATTGATTATGTCGAAGGCATAGGAGAGGCCGCTTTTTACGGTCCTAAGCTCGATTTTCAGATTAAGAATGTCTATGGCAAGGAAGACACTATAATAACTATTCAAATTGACTTTTGCTTGTCCGAAAGATTTGGCATGGAATATACCGATGCAGACGGAGTCAAAAAGAACCCTTATATTTTGCACAGAAGCTCAATAGGCTGCTATGAAAGAACGCTTGCATTGTTGATAGAAAAATATGCAGGAGCTTTCCCTACATGGCTTGCACCTGTTCAGGTTGTAGCCATGTCTTTAACTGATCGCACAATCCCTGATGTCGAAAATATTGCCCAAGAATTAACCAAAGTCGGCATATCTATCCAAAAGGATATAAGAGCAGAAAAAATCGGCTATAAGATAAGAGAAGCGCAGATTAATAAAGTTCCCTATATGCTGATTATTGGAGATAAGGATAAAGAAGCAGGCGTGGTAAGCGTACGAAGCCGAAAAGACGGCGATATCGGACAGTTTAAATTAGAGGACTTTATTAAAAAGATTAAACAAGAAATTGACACTAAGAGCAGATAAAAACTAAACGGCGTTATATAAACGCCGTTTTTTATATTATAGCAACTTAAAAATAGATGTTAAAAATAATTTCTTGACTGTAAAAATATATATGTTATAATGTTAACATGAAAAAATATGCTTCGTTATTGATAATTATAGTTGCTAACATAATTCTTTTAATTGAATTTATATTTCTTGTTGTTTCGAAGCAAGATATAGTATCAATTATACTACTTATTGTTATATCGATAAGTGTATTGGGTTGTATAACTAGTCTTTTTATTAGCGTATTAAAGGACAAAAAAGCCAAAAAACAAGAAAAAGATAAAAATATAGAAGTCTAAACATATTAAAAAAGGGGCTGTTAGTTTTAACAGCCCCTGTCCATGAACAATTTGCGGGAATAACACCTGTTTGATGTTATTTCTTTACGGGTTTTGCGGGTTTCGAAGGAGCCTGAGCGGGCTTCTCAGCAGGTTTTTTAACATCTGCCATGATCGATTACCTCCCTTTGATTTGTATGAAATCTCTTTTAGTATACTCCTTGCAATGTAGAAGTCAATATCATTATCAAAAAAATATTTTGTTTTTTTTAACAAAAACAGTTACAAAAAATCATAAAAAGATATATAATAATTTTTTGAGCTATTATTTTTGATCTAGCATTTTATAAGCACAATAAAAAACAATATTAATAAAACCATTGACAAAAAAAGTTCTTTAGTATAAAATATCTTAAGCAAAGCAGAAGTTATCTCTTCTCACCGGTTGGGAAATCTCGAACCGAGTCAATATAGTATAATACTTATTATTTATATATTGATTTTGAAGCAGGTAATTACGCCTGCTAATTTTTTATATTTTTGGAGGTCGGTTATTTTTAAGGATTTAGAAATCAATGAAAGGATTCGTGATCGCGAAATAAGAGTTATTGATGATAACGGCACACAATTAGGCATTATGTCTTCTTATGACGCCAGCAAGTTAGCGGATGAAAAGAATCTTGATTTGGTTAAAATTTCACCCAATGCCAATCCGCCTGTATGTAAGATAATGGATTACGGCAAGTACAGATTTGATGCAATAAAAAGAGAAAAGGATGCCCGAAAGAATCAAAAGGCAACCGAATTGAAAGAAATCTGGCTGTCTATGACCATTGATAAGCACGACTTGGAAACCAAGGCAAAACAAGCGGGTAAGTTTATCTTAGACGGCGACAAGGTAAAGGTATCAATCAGAATGAGAGGACGTCAGCAAGCGCATTCGGATATCGGTGTAGAAGTTATGCAGAAATTTTTTGAAATTTTGAAAGACATAGCTATACAGGAAAAGAATGCTTATAGAGAAGGCAGAAGTATATATATGATACTTGCGCCTATAAAAACAAAGTAATTTACGGAGGAACATAATATGCCAAAAATGAGAAGCCACAGCGGCGCAAAAAAGCGTTTTAGAGTAACCGGCGGCGGCAAGCTAAAAAGAGGACAGCAAGGTAAAAACCATATTTTAGCTAAAAAACGCCGTAAGACAATAAGAAATTTGCGTAAGACCGATTATGTAAGTGTAACGCAAGAAAAAACAATCAAGACAATAATACAAGGTTAACGGAGGCGCTAGAAAGATATGAGAATAAAAAGAGCGGTCAACGCAGTAAAAAAACGCAGAAAGATATTAAGGTTATCCAAAGGATATTGGGGCGCAAAGTCAAAGTTATATAGAGTAGCCCGTCAGGCTGTTATGAAGTCTTTGATGTATGCATACATCGGCAGAAGACTGAGAAAGAGAGATTTTAGAAAACTCTGGATTGCACGTATCAACGCAGCAGCAAGAATTAACGGACTTAGCTACAGCAAGTTTATGTTTGGGCTAAAGACAGCAGGCATCAATCTTAACAGAAAGATGTTGGCAGACCTAGCGGTCAATGATGCAACGGCATTTTCGGCACTAGCTGATAAAGCCAAAGCAGCTGTAAAATAAAAACATAAAGCCCATTAATATGGGCTTTTATTATAACATAGGAATTATCGCCAAGCTGCAAAACGTTAGTTTGGAAATTTGGCAGGAATTCCGACTCGTTTCAAAAAAGGCGGTGCACAACGTGCACTGCAGCAACGCTGTGATTCGCGTTAGCAATCACGCCTTTTATTATAACTATGGAAATTATAAAATCGCGCGCTAACGATACTGTAAAAATGCTCAAAAAACTTGACCAAAAAAAATTTAGAAATGAGCAAGGACTTTTTTTGGTTGAAGGGCAGAAAATGCTCAAAGACTGCTTGCATGCAGGATTTGAGATAGTTTTGGTTGCAGTCAGTGAGAGCAAAATCAATGACTATAAGGAATTTTTAAACATTTCCAAAACTGTGGTTTTGCAAGACGAGATACTGCAATATTTGAGCGGTACAGTAACTTCGCAAGGGATTTTGGCTGCGGTAAAATATATCAAAAACAAACCTAAACTACCCAAAAATGATTCGCTTATACTAGACAACATAAGCGATGCGGGCAATGTGGGCACAATTATCCGTACAGCGGCAGCGGCGGATATTTTGGATATATATCTGATTAATTGTGCAGACCCCTACAGTCCAAAGACAATCCGAAGCACAATGGGCGGAATCTTCTTTACACGCATATATGAAATTGACTATACTTTTCTTGACGAGCTTGAAAGGGTAAGTATTATTTTGGGAGCGGATATGCAAGGCACAACTTTCCAAAATTATAACAGGACTAGAGAAAACATATCTTTGGCTATAGGCAATGAAGCCAATGGGCTTAGTGAAATTGTCCGTAAAAAATGCAAAGGTTTTTTGTCTATTCCTATGAAAAACACCGAATCATTGAATGCGGCGGTGAGTGCGGGTATTTTGATGTATTATTTGAAAAGTAAGGAGTTTTAATTATGTCAGGGCATAGTAAGTGGGCTAATATCAAACACAAAAAAGAAAAGGGCGATGCGGCAAAAGCCAAGATTTTTACCAAAATCGGCAGAGAAATAGCAGTTGCTGTAAAGCTGGGCGGTTCGGACCCTAACAGCAATCCAAAGCTTAGGGATTTGATAGTAAAAGCAAGGGACAACAATATCCCCAATGATAATATAATAAGAAGTATCAAAAAAGCGGCAGGAGAATTGGGTAATGTCAATTATGAGGAAATCACTTATGAAGGTTATAGTGTAGGCGGCGTTGCTGTTATTGTAGATACTCTTACCGATAACAAAAACAGGACAGCAGGCGATATGCGTCATATATTTGACAAATACGGCGGGTCACTTGGCACTGTGGGCTGTGTATCGTTTATGTTTGACACTAAGGGTGTAGTTATTGCCCAAAGAGAAGACGAACAAAAAGATGATGATATAATGCTTTTGGCTATTGATAACGGTGCAGATGACTTTTTGGCAGAGGATGACCAATATGAAATATTGACCGATCCTACTAATCTGCATAATTTGAGAACTAGTCTTGAAGAAGCAGGGATCAAGGTTATTTCAGCAGAGATTGACAAGATACCTCAAAACACCATTAAGGTAGAGGGCGAAGCGGCAGAAAAAGTTCAAAACCTGATAGACAAACTTGACGAAAACGATGATGTCCAAAATGTTTATCACAATGCCGAAATGCCCGAAGATGTAGAATAATAAGTTTTAGAGGTTAGATATGGAAGATTTTATTTTGAGTGTATGTAAAAACGTTAAATTGGCAAGTGCTGAGCTTGCTTTATACGACACGCACAAAAAGAACAAAATTTTAGAAAGCATTGCTTGTGAGCTGATAGCAAATAAAGACATAATTTTGCAGGCTAATTCTAAGGATTTGGAAAACAGCATTTTAAAGCCTTCTCATTATCTTGACCGCATGAGACTTAGCGAAAAAAGAATAGAAGACATCGCTCAAGGTGTCAAAGATATAATTACATTACCTGACCCTGTGGGCGAAGTTTTAGAACAGTTTATAGCACCTAATAGCGGTCTAAAAATCCAAAAAGTCAGAGTACCGCTGGGGGTTGTAGGTATTATATATGAAGCACGCCCCAATGTTACGGTTGATACAGCGGTTTTATGTCTCAAAAGCTCCAATGCGGTAATTTTGCGTGGCAGCCGTGATTGTATTAATAGCAATACTGTTTTGGTTGAAGTTATGAAAAACGCCGTAAAAAAGGCAGGCGGCAATCCTGATATTTTGGGTTATATTGACTGCACACACGAGCAGGCTGTGGACTTAATGCGTGCCAATGATTATATTGATGTGTTGGTTCCTAGAGGCTCTGAGAGGCTTATAAAGTCTGTTGTTGAGAGTTCAACCATTCCTGTCATTGAGACGGGGACAGGCAACTGCCATGTATATGTCGAAAGCACAGCTGAGCTTAATATGGCTGTTGATATAGCAGTCAACGCCAAAGTTTCAAGACCGTCTGTATGCAATGCGGCAGAAAGCTTACTTATAGACGAGAGTATTTATAAAACATATCTGCCGATTATTTGTCAGGCTTTAGATAATCACAATGTAGAGATCCGAGGCTGTGACAAAACATGCGAAGTCTTTTCAAAGGCAAAATATTATTTCTATAAAAGTGGTTCAAGACTACAACGAAGCGATTGAGCATATCAACCAACATGGAACACAGCACAGCGAAAGTATTATTACTTCTGACCCAGAAGTTGCGAAAGCATTTACAAATAGAGTTGATGCGGCGGCAGTTTATGTCAACGCTTCAACACGCTTTACAGACGGCGGAGAGTTTGGCTTTGGGGCAGAATTAGGCATTTCTACCCAAAAGCTCCATGCACGAGGCCCTGTAGGACTAAAAGAACTGACCTCATACAAATATGTTATTAATGGCAGCGGTCAAATAAGATAATAATTAATCCAGATATTCGTCCGGCTTTGGCTCTTCTTGGTCATCCTCATAGACTTCGTTATAATCATCTCTTTTATAGTTTTGATGAATGCCGTATAATTCGCCGTAAGCATTAGCTTGCTCTTCATCTTCAATAGCAGACGGTATCAGACCCGTACACTCACTCATGGATGCCAAGTTGGTTACATCATAAGTTATATCATCCTTGTGTTTCATGTTGATTCCTCCTCAAAGTTCTTTTTGATAATTATATGCGTTTTGTACTGTTTTTATAAAAATCAAAAATAATAGGTAATACCATAATAATAACCCAACCCAAAAAATGTGAAAAAGATAATAATCAAGATTGGTGTAGATGATTATTAATATCTTTTAAAAGTTTTTTTAAAGCTAGGGAAGAAATTTAATAGCATAATAAGTTATTGGATAATTTTCTTTATCGAAAATATTATGGTATAATGTACAAACATAAGAGGTATTTGCCATAATAAATGTGTTTTGTGCATCAATATATGCTAAAGGGGATAAAGGAAATTGTTAACACCCAGGTCATCATCTTAACAGTGCGTTTTCACTGTTTGTTAGATATGACAATTTAGGTGTGTGTAAGAGATGGAAATATGGTTAATAAATATATAACAACTAAAATGCAAAAATCAGACATTATACAGGCTGTTGAAATTTGGACTGAGCAGTATAAATTATATTGTAGCAATTCCAAATCCTTTCCGTCTAAATGGATAAATAACACCAAAGAAATAGAAGGCTTTTTGAGTAAAAAAATTGAGGATAGGGCTGCAATTGTTGTAAAATCAGATAATAGACTGCTTGGCTATTTAGCATATGATGAATTTCCCTTTAACGGAGAAAAGTCTGTATTCTGTCCATTAATTGCACATGCGGTAATTGATGAATATAAAGAAGAGGCATATGCATTTTTATATAAAAGCATTTCAAGAGATTGGATAGATAAGAATATTTTTAATCATATGTGGACAATTAATTATAATGATAACAGATTAAGAGGTGTTTTATTTGATTTGGGCTTTGGTTCTTATTTGATTGATGCATTTGCTTGCGCAAATTATGGCATAGTAAGTAATTCAGTTTATAAAATCAGAAAGGCGCAATTTCAAGATGCAGAAATACTATATGATTTAGTAGAAGAATCAAGAGAATATTACAGCTCTGCACCGCTTTTTCTTAAAAGAGAGCAGTATTCAAGAAATGATATAATAGAAATTATACAAAAAAGCAATGTGTTTTTGGCGTATGAAGCTAATAGCGCAATAGGGTTTATTAATGTAAGTGTATCTCAAGGAGATAATATTATTGATCTATTTGTAAATAATTGCGGGTTAATTGATGAAATAGGTGCTTACATAAAGCCTGAATATAGAGGCAAGGGCTTAGGCAAAGAGTTATTAAAATATGTATTTGATTATTGTAATAATAATGGGATAGAAGGTATTCATGTTGACTTTGAAACAGCAAATTTATTTGCAAATAAATTTTGGAGAAAATTTTTTAATCCAATGCTTTTATCGCTTAGAAGGACAATAAATAAGAATATCAACGATTAAATCAATAAGGCTTAGCCTTTCTAATAAAGATAATAGATGCTTTAAGTTCCCTTTTTCAAAAGAAAATTTAAGCTGATTTCCTACAGGTTTCTTATCAAAAGAAAACTCTAAAAGTCTGTAAGTTGTTTTTGATCATTCATTGTGATATATTTGTTATATTAGATATATGATATTTTAATTAAATATATGGGAGGAAAAGGGAAGATGGGATATGTCAAGGCGCAATGTCCTAACTGCGGAGGACAATTGGAGGTTGACAGCGAAAAAGAGGCAGCAGTATGCAAGTTTTGTCAAGGTGCTTTTATTATTGAAAAAGCTATAAACAACTACAACATTCAACACAATTACAATACCACTCAAAATATAGTAAAAAACATCTACGGGCGAGAACAACCTGAATCTGAGGATTATCTGAAAAACGGGGATGTTTTTTTAAGTATAAATGACTATGAAAAAGCCCAAACAGCATATCAAAAAGCAGTAGACCTAAATCCGTCAGATTATAGAGGCTGGTTGGGCTTAGCAAAATGCTTATCAGCAAATTTTACCAAAACAAACCTTTTGTTTTTTAAGTTTTTCAAATTAAAATATTTGAATGAAAACTTTGACAGTATCGAAAGAAATTTTAATATATTAACGACCAAAAACTTTGCCAGCAATATTGAATATTTGATTGGTTTTTTGGATTTGGCTTCTAATAGTGATAATCTATTTGCTGATTGTGATAAACTTGTAAGAAGCTTCTCAATCGTTTTGAAAAAATTGGACGGTATAGACAGTAAAGACTTTGATGTCAAACTATTAGAAAAGCTTGATACTATGTTTTATTATATTAATACGAGTTTTGCTGATGAAGCGAAAAAAGCGAGAGATGATTATCAAAAAGCTATAATTTTGGGAGCGGGACAATTGTTGTTCAAAACGATTAATGCGCTAATTAATTTGATAAGTAATTATTTGGCATTTATCAATAATATAGACAGCGCATTGAAAGTAGCAAACGATGAGCAGAAAAAAATCATAAACCAAACTTATGAAAGTTATTATCAAAAATGCAAACAAAAATTTGATTCATACAGCAGAACTATGTCTTATGGTATCAAGAAAAGTGCAGATGAGTATTTTGACAATAGCAATAAAAACTCATCACAAAAAGTAAAAGCACCTAGAAAAATTTTCATGTTTAACATGTTGGGCGTTATAAGTTTAATAGGTATTATTGTTATAGGTGTTTTGGCGGGCGGTATTATAGGTTATTTAATTGAGCCAAAATATACATTTCATCTTGCAGTAGTAGGCGGTATAGTCGGTATAGCTTTAGGCATAGCAGCAAAAAATATTTTCAAATCCAAAAAAGAGCATTATGAATTTTTGTTAAAACGTTCATCTGATTTTATAGAAATCAATGATATAAGCAACTTAAAGAAACTTGGTTTTAGTAATTTAAATAAAAACTTTAAGTCATAATAAGTTAACACAAAGAAGATACAAAAAGCCCTGATTCCATTTAGGAATAGGGCTTAAAAATTTTGTTGCTCTTTATCAAAAGAATTGATTTGTGCATGGGATTAATTTATTAGAGTAATTCAAAATGCAATGAGAACGATAGCTTCTAATAATTTTTGTTTATATTCTGAAATTTTCATAATGTCATTAACTTGCACTATAGAATAAATCATTCGGCATTTCCTTACGGCAATGCCACCTTCTTTTGACAAAGAAGGCTTAGGCTTTTATATGCTACGTGCTTAAGGCTCCTTTATTTTCATGAGCTGGCGGCATAGCCAATTGAGGATTAATTAATTAGAGCTGTTACAAGGTCAGTAAAAACAGAAGTATTTATATACTAAAAACTAATAAAAACTAAACAATACACTTGATTTTTACATAATAACAAGATAAAATTTAAATGAGGTGATAACGAAAAGAGTTTTGCAAAACAAATTAGATAATGTGATATCTATACCATAATAGATTTAATGAATTAAAAAATACATCGGGAGAATATCTTTTTGATTTATAATTTTATTTCTGAAATTAATTTACTTCAATTTAAACTAGAATATTTTGTTCAATTCAAAATGCTTCCTTTAATAAAAAAGCGAAATATCTTTTTATCTATTCTTATTGTTTTTTTATCGTTTCTAATGCTGCTAATATCTATAGTGTTAACACTTTTTGTTATGGCACTCTATTTAGCATTATACCTTCTTATAAGTGTTCCTATTGTTATGTTGTTATTAATGTTTTTTTACTTGTCTGGGACAATAGATCAAGAATCATGGAAAAATGTTATAACTATTGTTGTTGCGGGCGTAAGCTTTTTGACGGCAATCATTAATTATCTTTTAAATTCAAAAAAGAGTTTTTCAGACAACAAGAGAAATATTTATGTTAGCTTAATTAAATTTTTGTTTAAATCAATTGATACTTTCAAGGCTGGTGAAAAAATTTATGATATTCCAAATTTATCTGAAATATTTTTATATTCGAGTAAAATTGTGTTAAAATTGCTTAGTTGTATCAAAAAGGAAAGTGCTTTTCTAAAAAATGAAAATAAAAAGCGAACAATCATTTATGACACTATGTTTTTAATTGACTATATGCGTAATGAAATAAGGAATGGAAGAAATGAAATAGCTTTTCTTTATTATGATTTTTCGGATCTTAGCGTTCTTTGTAATGGTGAATTAGATATAACTAATTCAGAACATTCTGAGATAAATGGAAAGGATAAAATCGAACTTAATAATGCTGATTTTGATAAAACGACCTTAACAATTGGAAATACAGACATAATACAGAAGAAAAATACAAAAAAAAGGTAAGATGACAGCTGTTTACAACTTAGAAATTAAGATGATTTTTACATAAAGAAAAAGGCGGCAATCACCGCCTTTTATCTTTCCAAAGATTCTTATAAATTCATTTATATTCTTATAACTTACTCAACTTCTCTTTCAAAATCTCAATACTATTTAGAACACTCTCAGGAGATGTTCCGCCTAGGCTCTTTCTGTTTTTTACTACATTTTCAAGTTTGACCGCATCCAAAATATCATTTTGGAAAATATCAGAAAATTGTTGAAATTGCGAAAGTTTTAATTCTTCAAGACCAATTTTGTTTTGAATGCAATACAGCACTATCTCGCCTGTAAGTTTATGTGCATCTCTAAAAGGCACGCCCTTTTTGGCAAGATAATCTGCAATATCAGTAGCCGCAGAATAGCCACCTGTTGCTGACTTATACATTTTGTCAGTATTAAACTTAGCAGTTTTAACTACGCCTTCTAAGACATCAAGACACGCATTGATAGTGTTCTCAGTGTCAAACAATATCGGCTTATCCTCTTGCATATCCTTGTTATATGACAGCGGCAAGGCTTTTAAAAGACTGACGGCTGAGCTCAAATTCCCTGTGACTTTTGCAGTTTTTCCACGTATAAGTTCAAGCATATCAGGGTTTTTCTTTTGGGGCATAATGCTAGAGCCAGTCGAATACTTGTCGTCAAGTGTTATATAACCAAACTCATCACACGCCCAATATATCCATTCTTCAGCAATCTTGGACATGTGTATTGCTATAAGCGAAATGCAAGAAACATATTCCACTAAAAAGTCTCTGTCAGAAACCGAATCAAGCGAATTGACTGAAGTTTGCGAAAATCCTAAAAGTTTGGCTACATACTCTCTGTCTATAGGATACGTTGTTCCAGCCAAAGCCCCGCTGCCTAACGGCATAACATCAATTCTTTTTTTGGCGTCTAAAAGTCTTTCAATATCTCTTAAAAACATACTCACATAAGCATTAAAATAATGTCCCAAGGTTATAGGCTGAGCCTTTTGCATGTGTGTAAAGCCTGCCATAATAGTGTCATTATATTTAACCGCCAAATCAAGCATGGTGTTACATAGACTTTTTAGCTTAGCCGCGGTATTATCAATGCTATCCTTTAGATACATTCTGATGTCAAGGGCAACTTGGTCGTTTCGTGAACGTGCGGTGTGCAGTTTTTTGCCTGCTTCGCCAATCCGCTTAGTAAGTTCCTGTTCTACAAAACTATGGATATCCTCGGCGTCCTTTATCTCAAGCTTTAAGTCTTCTATATCTTTTAATATGCTGTTAAGTCCGTCCACTATCTTTTGGCTTTCATCAATAGAAATTATATTTTGTTTTCCCAGCATTTTGGCATGGGCAATGCTGCCTAAGATATCATGCTTATACAGCCGCTTATCAAAACTCAAAGACGAATTAAACTCATCGGCAATCTTGTCAATATTTTGCGTAAAAACGCCGCCCCATAATTTCATTATATTTTCCTTATTTGTTGTTTTTCCAAGATTTTTCTTTCATTGCTCTAACCTTTAGAGGCAATCCAAACAGATTGATAAACCCTTCCGCATCCTTTTGGTTATATACCTCATCCTTTCCAAATGTAGCTATATCCATATCATACAGCGAATAAGGGGAGGTAACGCCGGCAGGTATGATATTGCCCATAAAGAGCTTGAGCTTTACTATACCTGTTACAGTTTCTTGTGTCTTATCCACAAAAGCAGAAAGGCTTTCTCTTAGCGGTGTATACCAGCATCCGTCATAAACAAGTTCGGCAAATCTCAAAGCAACTATTTCTTTATAGTGCATAGTCGCTCTGTCCAAAGTTATTTCTTCTAAGTTATTGTGTGCCGCATACAAGATAGCCCCAGCAGGATTTTCATAAATTCCACGAGACTTCATGCCTACAAGACGGTTTTCTACAATATCAGACACGCCCACGCCGTGCTTAGCTCCTATCTCATTTAATACAGTCAATAATTCTACAGGGTTATAGCTTTTATCGTTAACCTTAACAGGAATACCTTTTTCAAACTGTATTTCTACATATTCAGGAGTTTGGCTAGCCTGTGACAAAGGCTTAGAAATCAATAATAAGCTTTCCTTAGGCTCATTCTTGGGGTCTTCCAGATCCTGACCTTCATGTGAAAGATGCCATATATTTCTATCCATACTATAGTTATTTTTCTTAGTAACAGGAATGGGGATATTATGTGCCTCAGCATAGTCAATAGCATCCTCACGGGATTTTATATCCCATATACGCCACGGTGCAATGATTTTAAACTCAGGAGCTAACGCCTTAATAGTAAGTTCAAATCTTACTTGGTCATTGCCTTTTCCTGTACAGCCGTGTGCAATGGCAACGGCGCCTTCCTTTTTGGCAACCTCAACCAACCTTTTGGCGATTACAGGGCGTGCAAACGATGTTCCCAAAAGATATTTCTTTTCATAAACAGCGCCTGCTTTTAAAGTAGGATAAATAAAATCAGTAATAAATTCTTCCTTTAAGTCTTCAATATAGATTTTGAACGCACCTGTTTTTATAGCCTTTTCTTTCAAAGGTGCTAGCTCCTCGCCCTGTCCCACGTCAGCAGCCATTGCGATTACATCATAATCGTAATTTTCTTTTAACCAAGTCATTATTATTGAAGTGTCCAGCCCGCCCGAATACGCTAAAACTACTTTTTCCTTTGCCATGATAATTCTCCTGTTATTTTACATTCTTGACTAATTTTGATTATATGTTTATTATTAATAAAATAGACATTATAATAATATATTTAACTTATGTATAATTATAAATTATTGTGCATAAATAGTCAACAAAAAAATACTGCTTAAAAATAATTATAACATAATTATTATATGCCAAAAAGGGTGTTATTTTTGATAATTTTGGGATTTGACCCCGGTTATGCAATAGTGGGTTACGGAATAATAGAAAAAGACAGCAAACAGAGAATAAGACCGATAGACTATGGTGTTATAAACACACCAAAAGACGAATCTATGGCGGTCAGGCTTTCTATTATATATGACCAGATTAATATCTTGATTGACAAGTTTAAACCAGATGCCATTGCAATAGAAGAATTATTTTTTAATACTAATACCAAAACAGCTATCAATGTTGCACAGGCACGAGGAGTAATAGTGCTTTGTTCCAATAAATTTTGCGGAAATCTGTACGAATATACACCGCTTCAAATCAAACAAGCAATCACAGGCAACGGCAGGGCAGAAAAACATCAGATTCAATATATGGTAAGAATGATGCTGGGGCTTAAGGCTATCCCTAAGCCTGACGATGCGGCGGATGCATTGGCGGTTGCGCTCACGCACGCTCAAACTAATGACTTAACCAATCAAAATATGCTATAATTTTTTTGGATTCAAAATATTTTTTAGAGAGATTTATGTTTAATTTTATCAGCGGTCGGATTGGAAAACAACGGTATTGGCTATGATATCTTTGTCACAAGCGACACCATGTCAAAATGCCAGCAAAAAGACGAAGTTCAGTTATTTGTATATATGAGCGTAAAAGATGACGGAATCAGCCTTTTTGGGTTTTATGACAAAGCCGAAAAGGAAATGTTTTTGAAGCTTATCACAGTAAGCGGAATAGGTCCTAAGCTTGCTTCAAGCGTGCTTTCAGGGATTTCTAGTACTAAGCTTGCTTTGGCGATAGCATCTTCAGATCATGCAACGCTCAATAAAATAAAGGGTGTAGGGAAAAAGACTGCTGAAAGAATAATTTTAGAACTAAAAGATAAAATCACTATAGGCGACAATATGGTCAGCAATTTTGATATTGATAATATTTCTAACATGGGCGATAATGTAAACGATGCTATTATTGCACTTATGTCGTTAGGTTTGACCAAAGAAGAAGCGGTAAAGGCTGTCAATAAAGTACAAGACAAAACGCAGTCAGCAGAAGCAATTTTGACTGAAGCACTAAAGAGGGGTTAGAATGGAAGATGATGTAAGATTTATGACAAGTACATTAACCCCAGAAGATGCGGATAATGAAGTAACACTAAGACCCCAAAGCCTGAAAGAGTTTATCGGTCAGGAAAAACTAAAAGAAAACCTAAAAATATATATACAAGCAGCTAAGCTTAGAGGCGAGCCTTTGGACCATGTTATGCTTTACGGTCCGCCAGGACTAGGAAAAACTACTTTAGCTCATATTATAGCCAACGAGCTTGGAGTGCAGTTTAGGATTACCAGCGGACCTGCAATAGAGCGGGCAAGTGATTTGGCGGCGGTTTTGACCAATCTTGCGGATAGGGATGTATTGTTTATTGACGAAATACATAGGCTCAATCGTTCAATAGAAGAAATACTTTATCCTGCTATGGAAGACTATTGTCTGGACTTTATGATAGGAAAAGGGCCGTCTGCACGTTCTATGCGGCTTAAGCTTCAAGGCTTTACTCTAATTGGCGCTACGACAAGAGCAGGCAATATAACAGGGCCTTTAAGAGACCGTTTTGGCGTAATTTTCCGTATGGAGATGTATTCGCCCGAAGAATTGTCAATAA
>CALAYY010000051.1 GCA_937895465.1 uncultured Clostridia bacterium
TATTCAAGAAAGCTATTCTTCTCATGCAGTGATTAAGGCATTTGGATTGGAAGAAAAGACTATGAACAAGTACAATCAAATAAACGATGAAGTTTATAAGTCCTCTAAGCGTGCTTATTTTTTCGCCACTCTAATTCAGCCTGTAATAGGACTTATCTCCAACTTCACTTATGTTATATTGATTGTTGTAGGAGCATTATTAGTAATTAACGCAAGCACTAATACTATCCCCTATGATGTTTTTAAGCTAAGTGTAGGTGACATAACTTCTTTGGTTATGTATGCTATGCTCATAACTCAGCCAATTACTCAGACAGCATATATAATGGGGCAATTCCAGCGTGCCAAGGTAAGCGTTTCAAGAGTTTATGAAGTACTTGATGCTGAAGAAATGAAGCCTGACGTTAAATCAGGACAATTAAAAGAGGTTGAAGGTAACATTGTATTTAAAGATGTGAACTTCTCTTATGACGAAAAAGTTTCACTTATACAAGACCTTAATATCAACATCAAAAGCGGTCAGAAGGTGGCTATAGTAGGTCCAACAGGAGCAGGCAAGACAACCTTAGTTAATCTACTTATGCGCTTTTACGACCTCAACAGCGGCTCTATAAGCCTTGACGGCAAGGATATAACAGAGGTTTCCCGTGAAGATGTACGAAGTGTCATCGGTATGGTATTGCAGGACACATGGCTCTTTAACGGAACTATTTTTGATAATATTGCTTACGGGGCAGATAACGCAACCGCCGAAGATGTAAAAAAAGCTTCTATTGCGGCAAGAGCAGATAACTTTATTTTAACTCTGCCCAAAGGCTATGACACCGAAATCAATGAAGATGCCAGCAACATTTCTCAGGGACAAAAACAGCTGATAACCATTGCAAGAGCGTTTTTGGCTAATTCTCAAATACTTATTTTGGATGAAGCAACATCTAATGTCGATACGCGTACTGAAGTTCTTATTCAAAAGGCGATGGATGCGCTTATGCATAACAAAACTTGCTTTATAATTGCACACCGTCTGTCCACTATAATTAATGCCGATGTTATATTGGTTATGAATGAAGGAAAAGTTGTAGAAACAGGCTCCCATAAAGAACTGCTTGCTAGGGGCGGTTTTTACAGCGAGCTTTATAAGAGTCAATATTCTTCTGTAAACTAGAGCTTTATTAATTAAAATATCGCAAACCGCTAAGATTCTCTTGGCGGTTTTTTGTTTTAAAAGTGCTTACTTGCTTGAATAAAAATAAATAATGAATTAAGATTATATAAACAAAAAATTTTGAAGGTACTTATGAAAACAGGCTTAAATGAAAAAATAGATTCCCTTTCGGTTTTTTATAATGTTATACAAGACGGTGTAATACAGGCTATGAAAGAAGCATGGTTAACAAGAAACGATACAGGCTTTACATCAAAATATTCTTTATTCTATCATCGTTTGGCAGAGAGCGGTTATATTGATGATTTTTATGGTTATATTTATAATCTTGTCAGATATGACGATAATATATGGACACGAGAAATTGCCAAAAATGCTGATGTTTCAAAAACTCTTATAAGTCAGGTAAAGAAAGAATTGCAAATTCTTAACGAGATAGCAAAAATAGATATTAATTTAGTGAAAGATGATTGCCCTATTATAAAAGGTGTTGAAGAAAAAAGGTCTATTAGTTATGATAGTTTGGCTAAAGAAATAAAAAAATACGGTTTTGGAATATTTTCAAAATACGATGCTTTCCTTTTTGACGGTAACCTAAACCCTATACTTAATCCGCCTGATATTAAGCTAAGTTCGCTTATAGGATTTCGTTCTCAGCAGGAAGAAATTATCAGTAATACAAAAGCCTTTTTAGACGGAAAACCTGCTAACAATGTTTTGCTTGCAGGAGATCGCGGCACAGGAAAATCTTCTACTGTGTGCGGAGTTTTTAATATGTTTAAAGGATATATTAAGCTGATAGAATTGCCTTTGCCGTCTATAAAAGATATCAATGTTTTGATAGGTATGCTAAAAAATGCTCCGCAAAAGTTTATTGTTTTTATAGATGACTTGGTTGTAGATAAAGATAATATCAACGCTTTTTACCCGTTAAAAGCTGCACTAGAAGGCAGCATGCTTAATAAAAGCCCCAATGTACTTATATATGCAACATCTAACCGCCGCCATCTGATTAAAGAAAGCTTTCAAGAGCGTGAAGACGATATACACAAAAGCGACGGACTTGAGGATACTCTTGCCTTGTCTGACCGTTTTGGACTTACAATTTTGTTTCAAAACCTTAACAAACAGGAATATTTGGGCTTAGTTGCAAGCCTTGCTGCTGTCCATAATATACCCATAACGGAGCAGCTAAAATTAGATGCAGAAAAATGGGCAATAATCAAAGCTGTCCGTTCTCCACGCACTGCCGTTCAATTCGTCAATGCTATTGTCAGCGGCATCAAGATTTGATTAATGAATTAACCCGACTATTTCATCCAATTCAAGATTTTGATGCACAGCAAGATTAATTGCAACGCCTACAACATAAGCGCATTTTTCTACAATAGCATCAATATCTTTTGGAGTTACCACTAATTCGCCTATTGAACTTGATATGATATTGGAAACAAGCTTGTTTTGCTGCTCATCTTTTGGTATAAGCTCAGGTGTTTTTGAAAAAATTTGATCTATTATATCAAGCGTTAATGTGGAAGCATATACCACAAGAGGTATTCCTATAGAAATTACAGGAATTCCCAATGTATCATAAGATAATTTAAAACGATGATTGCCTACTCCTGCTCCCGGAACTATGCCTGTATCTGTAACCTGAAAAGCAGAACTTAGCCTGTGCGTGCTTCTTGAAGCAAGAGCGTCAACAGTTATAATTATATCTGGATTAACTTTTTCGGCAACGCCTTTTATAATCTCGTATGCC
>CALAYY010000052.1 GCA_937895465.1 uncultured Clostridia bacterium
TGTTTTGCACTTGTTTTCTCCCAAAAAATAATTTTTACATATTATAACATCTATTTTTTGCTTTGACTATTAATTAAAGTGTTAATATACTAAATTACTTATAATTATAAATGTTTTAATATATTAATATATCTTTTTTACCGCACCTTTCCAGCTGCTGGCGTTATAATAATAAATACCTTTAAAGGATGAAAAATTATAACGAAATAAAAGCTTTTTGACTCTATCAAAGTCTTCTGGCAAAAATTTTATGCTTATACTGCATATCGAACTAATGTTTGATGGAGTATTTATTATACTAATATTACATCCATAGTTTTTTAAAATCCTAAAAAAACTCATTGTTTGAGTTCTATTTGAAAACACTGCAAAGTAATAGCTCATTTTTTTTCTCCAATATTATTCGCATTTTTTCATCTTCCACAATATACTATATTAATCCTAATTTGAGTTTGATATTAAAAATGATTTATTTTGACAATGCGGCTTCAGGCGGATATAAACCAGACTGTGTAAAAAAAGCCGTTATGGAAACATTAGAATATCCTGCAAACCCTGGAAGAAGCGGTCATAAGGCTGCTTCAGCTGCTGCAATCAAAATATCTCAAGCAAGAGATAATGCAATTGATTTTTTTGGTTGTAAAAACGGCAATATAATTTTTACTCATAATTGCACAGCTTCACTAAATTATGCGATTTTTGGCGGTCTGACCATGGGGCATATAGTTACAACAGCATTTGAGCATAATTCTGTATTACGTCCCCTGCATCGCCTTAACCTAAGCGGAAACATAACCTTTACTGTGGTTTATCCTGATTTATCAGGCAAAATCAGAGCGGAAGCAATAATAAATGCAATAAGAAAAAACACTCGGATGGTTATAGTCAATCACATCTCCAATGTGACAGGAGCAAAAGCACCCATAGAAGAAATCGGCGAGTACACCAAAAGAGCAGGTATATTGCTTTTGGTTGATGCGGCTCAAAGTGCAGGTCATACAAAGATAGATATGCAAAATACAGGAATAAATATTCTTGCTGCTGCTGGGCATAAGGGTCTAGCTGCACCTCAAGGTGTGGGAATATTAGCACTTGAAAAAGGCATAAATCTGCAACCTATTATTTTGGGCGGAACAGGAACTCAAAGCGAAAGTCCCATTCAGCCTGATGATTTGCCTGAATCATTGGAAAGCGGAACAGTATCTACACCGGCTATAGCTGGGCTTAACGCAGGTATGAGCTGGATAAAAGAACATTTTGATGACATTAACTATAACATCTATAACATGACACAATATCTATATGAAGAAATGATAAAAATCCCTCAAGTCATAGTTTATACTCCAAAAGGAGAATTTAACGGGCTTGTCACATTTAATATAAACGGCTTAACTTCAGGCGAAACCGCCAATTTGTTGAATGAGAAATTTGACATTTATGTAAGATCAGGATTGCACTGCGCACCTTTGGCTCACAAATTTTTGGGAACTCAAAAGCACGGCGCTGTCAGAGCATCCTTATCATATCAAAACACATTTGAAGAAGTTTTAACTTTTTTAAGGGCTATAAGGGAAATTCTAAAAAATATATAGCTCCATATTTAAGAGCTATATATTCTCTTTAACAAGACTAATTTATAATTATTATCCGTTTTTTATTGACTTAATTATCTGTTCCATCTTTTTTTGCTGTTGGGGTGATAACATCCCTTTTACCGATTTTGCAAAATTGTCAAGTTCGGCATCAGAAAATGTACCCTGAGCTTTATTTTTTTTCACTTTATTAAAAAGCTCATTCATAAGCTCATTCTCATTTTTGTTGCCGTATTTTTTCATATAGTCGTCTGCCATATTTTTTTGGTCATCATTGGCATTCTCAAATATCGTCTTTTTTGCAGAGTTTTTGAGTTCATCTCTTAGATTTTTTCCCATTATGTAATCTCCTTACCTTTTTATTTCATTTTAATTATATGAAAGCATATATATATTATGTGTATAGATTTTTTAAAAAGGATTAACATAAATGGATAAAAATAATAACAACAATATGCTCAACAATCTTCTTCCGCTTCTTATGAATCAAGGCGGGGGTCTAGGCGGCTCTAATAATAATATACTTACAATGCTTTTGCCTATGCTTATGCAAAAAGGCGGCAAAGACGGCAATTCTTCAGATATGCTCAAGACCATAATCCCTGCTATGGCTGGCAACAATCCCCAAATGGCGCAGATGCTAAAAAATATGAATATGGGCGGTCAAAAGCCAGCCGAAGATGATTATAATGCTAATGAAAGCTCCAAAAGTCAGGAATATCAGCCTCAATATGTTCCGCCCTGCAAAAACAAAAATAAAGGACGGCATTATGCCGATTACAGCAAGCTGTATCCTGATTTGAATAACTTTGATTTACATAAAATGCCCAAAATTGATGATTATTCCAAAGATGAGCCGCAATCTGAGCCTGAAAACAACACCAATTCTCAGCAGCCCTTTGGCAATAACTCGCTTATGACGCTTTTAACCTTAATGCAAAATATGAAAAATCAACCATCAAGCACTACAGTTGAAAAAATACATGCAGTTGACGGCATTGCACCGCCCAAAATCAAAAAAAGTCTGCAAGCTATTTTAGCTCTTAATAACATAATAAAAGAATAAAAGATTTTTTTTCTCACACCAAAAATAGCATACTTAGTTTTTAAGTATGCTATAATTATTTTATGAAAAAACACGGACTTATAATTATTAATTCTTTCAGTTATTCAGAAATATTTAAAAACCAAACCAAACGCCTAAGTGATGAATTTGAAAAACTTGGCGTTAATATAGACATCAGACGAAACTGTAATATAGATGTATATCTTGATAATTATAATATTGTTAACAATATAAAACAATATGATTTTGTTGTGTATCTTGATAAGGATAAATACGCAGCGCGGATGATTGAAAAAAGCAATCAATTAATTTTTAACAGCCCCAAAGCATTAGAGCTATGTGACGACAAGATTCAGACCTATATTGCCCTTACTCAAAATAACATAAAAATGCCCAAAACTATTGCTTCACCTTTGAGATTTTATAAGACTGATATTGATGATGGAAGCTTTATCAAAAAGGTCGCTGAGCTTTTATCTTTTCCCTTAATAGTTAAGGGTGCTTTCGGGTCTTTAGGAAATAAAGTGTTTTTGGCTCATAACTTTGAAGAACTTCAAAGTTTGCGTGAGAAGATGATAGATATCCCCCATCTTTATCAAGAATTTATTGCTGAAAGTGTTGGAACTGATACCCGTGTCATTGTTATAGGTAATATTGTGCGTGCCGCAATGATAAGAAAATCAGAAACAGATTTTCGCTCTAATATTGAACTTGGCGGAAAGGGTTATCCTGTGGTTTTGAAAGAATCGTTTATAGAAATGGCACAAAAAACTTCAAAAATTTTGGGTCTTGACTATTGCGGAATAGATATATTGACAGACTCACAAGGCAATCCAGTTTTGTGCGAAGTCAATTCCAACGCCTTCTTTAACACTATAGAAAAAGTAAGCAATGTTAATGTAGCTGGGTTTTATGCCCGACATATATTTGATAAGGTTTATAAAAATTAAAATACCACACCGAAAGAGCGTGGTATTTTTTGTGCTAAGTAACCAAAAGTTATTTATTGCTGTTTTGAATATCTGATTGATCGTCAAATCTTAATGTATCAAAAAACGCCTTGCTATTCATTTCAGCAGGATTGACGCTGATTTTGTTTATGGATATTTCATAAGCCGTCTTGGTTTCAACAGTGTTTTCATCAATTCTTTTTTGATATTCACGGCTTTGAATGCGTCCTGAAACCATGACTTTTTCACCGATTCTGATGTTTTTTACAAACCTTGCATTTCTTCCCCATGCAATGCATGGTATGTAATCGGATTTGTTATAAGCTCGATTAACCGCTAACAGCAAATCGCATATTTCACGCTTGAACGGTGTAGTCCTATAAACCGGAGGCTTGCAAATATAGCCTTCTAATTCGGCAATATTAGGATTGCAATCTTCAGTACAATCAAGAAGTTCCCTTATAAACAGATCGGAAGAGCACACGTCT
>CALAYY010000053.1 GCA_937895465.1 uncultured Clostridia bacterium
TTCTTACTGTAATTGCGTAATTTGACAAAACTTTATTGCCTGTCTGATTAAATTCCTGAATATCTTTATCAGCATAAAAATTATTAGCAAGTCCATAGATTTCTCCGTTTGAACCTGAAAGATATATTTCTGCCTCTTGAGGTATCCTTGCCTGCAGAGTAGGAGCATAACGCTTAGCCAACTCAGTTAAAGAATATAAATACTTGTCATTTTTATAACTTTCAAACAATTGAACTCTGGTGGCAAAATCTGTAATAGTTATAACATCAGGAAGGTTATTCCCCGCTATCATTGTAGAAAGTTCTGTCCCATCGTCTTTCAATGCTTTTTTAAAATTGACTTTGACACCTGTACGCTTATATATCAAAGAACTAAGCTGATAAAAGTCCCAAGTTGTTGCATCTATCCACCAAGTGACTTCTACATCTTCATCATCTTCATCCAATTGTAGCCAGCTATCGATATTTGGGTTAGGTTCAGGTGCATCAGGATAAAAATAATCATCGTTACCGCCAAAAAAGCCGCCATTACACCCAGTAAATGCCGATAAAGCTAATGTGATCATAATGCAAACACTCATAAATTTTATAAAAGTATGGTGCTTTCTCATAGTTGTCTCCTTTAATTTTTTTCTTTTGTACATCATTTAATTTTTCTTTTGTTTTTCAACTTGTTTTTCTTATGTAAAAACCAGATTAAAATTTTATCCTTTTATAGAACCCACAACTGCTCCTTTGGCAAACTGCCCTTGTATTAAAGGATACAAACAAACTATCGGTATGGTGGCAATTACTATAGCCGCATATGATATGGTCTTAGAAGTTACTTGCCCCACAATTCCGCTGTCTATTCCGTCAGGCATAGCCGCATCTTTTATAACTCTCATTAAATAATACTGTAAAGTAATTAAACTTTCTTTATCCGTGTATAACAATGTCGCCATATAGCCGTTCCAATGCCCCACTGCTATCCATAATCCTACCGTAGCTAAAACAGCTTTTGAGAGCGGCATATAAATTTTGAGCCAAATTGTCCATTCTCTTGCCCCGTCCATAACGGCAGATTCTCTTATTTCTTCGGGCAGGTTTCTAAAAAAGCTTGATATAACTATCATGTTATATACTGAATACATCATCGGCAAAATATATACCAAAAAATTATTATAAAGCCCTATTATGTTTACCAAAAGATAAAAAGGCACAAGTCCGCCGCTAAAGAACATTGTAAACATATTAACCGTTCTAAAAAAGCTTTTGTGCTTAAGTTCTCTTCTGCTCATTGCATAGGCAACCATAGAAGTAAAGATTAATGCTACTATAGTTCCTATTACCGTACGCAAGATTGTATTTTTAAACGCAATCCAAAGTAAGTTGTCATTAAAAACAGCTATATAATTGGCAAAAGTAAATTTTCTGATAATGAGCCATACGCCGCCTAACTCATAATCCAGCCCGTCATTAAAAGAGCCTATAATCACATACCAAAAAGGATATAAGGTTATAACAACAAACAAAGCCAATATTGTATAATTAAGGATATCAAATGCATTTATCTTTTGTTTCATTAAAATAAACCTCTGCCCGTGCTTTTTTTACTAATAAAGTTACTAATAATTAATAATAGCAATGAAATTATTGAATCAAATAATCCCATAGCAGCTGCATAAGAATATTTTCTTCTGCCAAAACCTGTTGAATAAAGATATGTGGTAAGCACTTCGCTCCGCTCTAGGTTGGCTGTAGTCTGTAAAGAATAAAACTGCTCAAAAGAGTTGCCCAATAGCCTTGAAATATTAAGAAGTAAAAATACTGTAATAGTAGGAGCAATAAGCGGTAATGTTATTTTGACAGCGACTTGTAAACGGTTGGCGCCGTCTATTTTGGCAGCTTCGTATACTTCTTGACCCACTCCTGCTATGGCAGCCATATAAACAATAGATCCCCACCCTACACCCTTAATCAAGGATATAAATATCATTTCAGACCAAAAATACGCAGACAGTCTTAAATCGATAGGATTGTCTTTTGACGATAACCCTAGCAACTCCAAAACAGGATTAATAACACCCGTAGTCATATCTGTGAGAGAAATAAAAATTCCTCCGAATATAATCCAAGAAATAAAATGAGGAAAACTTGTTACCGTTTGAACAGAGTTTTTAAACTGCTTTATTCTAACTTCATTCATCAAAAGAGCAAAAATAATGGGTGCAGGAAAATTAATCAAAAGCATTAAAGTATTAAGCCCAACAGTATTTAATAATACATCTCTAAACTTTTGGTCTGTTAAAAATTCTTTGAAATTTTCAAAGCCTATCCATTTGGCATTAAACAAGGCTTTTTGAATATTCAAAACCCTATCTGCATCTTTGAACGCAAGCATAATACCATACATAGGGATATAAGAAAAGACAATCAAAAACAAGACCCCCAGCCATGCCATAATATAAAGGTCAATTTCATTAAGTCTCCATCTTTTGCGGTTTTTGATTATAGATTTTAAAGACATTTTTTCACTCCCAAAAACCTAATATAAGATTTTTGATTTTACATTATTATTATACTTAATAATGCTTTGCTGATTCAATAAATAAATACGCTAAAAAAATTATAAAAACACGAGATAGATTGACTATAGGCTTTTTATATGCTAAATTGATTTTAATATAAACCATTGGATTTTAGATAAAAAATGACAAAATTAGAATTTGCTTTCATAAGAAAATATGAAAAGGATCGTGTTATAATTGACCATAGTCATAATTGTCACGAATTAATTTATTATATAAAAGCTAAGGGCTGTTCTACTTATAATCAAGATAGAAACATCTTTTTTCATGACAGTATGTTTGTGCTGTGTCCTCCTAATATAGTTCATAATGAAAAACATATAGGTCAAAGCACTATCTTGGCTATAGGCTATAATACACAAGACCCAAGTTTGATTTTTGATGATGTTATGGAATGTAACGATATCGAGATAATGAAATTGTTTGAAAACATTAGATATGAAATCGCACGCAAAGAATATAATTATAATAAAGCTATAGAATATTATATTTCAATAATCCTTACGTTTTTAAAGAGATTTGTTAAGGCAGATAAGCAAGAAGTACCCATCGTGCATTATATTATAAAATATATAGATGAGTATTACCGTACCCCCATTAACACCAAAGACCTTGCCTATATAGCTAATTACAGCCCTGATCATTTAAGGGTGTTGTTCAAGAAAGAAACAGGAGTTTCTCCTAAAGACTATATTTTGCAAAAAAGATTAGAGCATGCAATAAAACTTCTTGAAACTACAGATATATCAGTTAACCAAATCTCACTTGAATGTGGTTTTGAATATGCATCACATTTTATAAAGTTTTTAAAACAGTTGCAGGAACCACTCCTAGATTATATAAAGGC
>CALAYY010000054.1 GCA_937895465.1 uncultured Clostridia bacterium
TTGCTCCTTACACCTTAGAATATTTTTTCTCAGTTTTTATATTCATAAGCCAAAATAATGCTGAACTTATAAGCATCGTAATAATTAACATAATAATAGAACCCGCTGCTGACTTTCCATAATTATTTGTTCCTGTAAATCCCCACTGATAAAGCCTTATCGCTACTGTTTGAGTATGACTTGTAGGCACAAAGAAAAATGGAACATCATACATTTGCAATCCGCCCGCAAGACTAGTTACAAAAGCATATAATAATATTGTCTTTAAAAGCGGCAATGTAATTGAAAAGAATTGCCTTATTGACCCTGCTCCATCAATGCGGGCAGCTTCATATAAAGTAGGACTAATACCTGCCATTCCCGCCAATAAGACTATCATTGTATTTCCATACCAAATCCATGTCAGCACCAAAGATACTGCCGTTTGAGTTATATTTTTATCCAAAAGAAAATCTTTTCTTTCCCATCCTTTAATAAACTTCACAAAAAGCGTATTAAAAGTTCCTGATGTCTGTAATAACTGTCTAAATAATAAACCTACAGTAGCTGCTGTAACTATATTAGGAAGGTAAAATGCAAATTTAAAAACACCCTTACCTCTTATTTTTAAACTCTGATCGTTAAAAATCGCCGCAAGAACAAGTGCAAGAACAAATTGTAAAACAACATTTAATCCCCAAATCTTAATAGTTATAAAAATTGAACCCCAAAATGATTTATCTTTGAATACATTTATGAAGTTTTCAAAAAACACAAAATCTCCAAATGTATCTGAGTTTATTCCTTGTTTATTGCTAAAACTTATTATAAATGTATAAGCCGTCGGATAAAAAGAAAACAAAAAGAAAAATATAATAAATGGCATTACGAAATAATAGCCATACTTACCATAGGTTATGCTTTTTTTCTTTATTGGTTTATCTATGATCTTAATATTTTTTTCAATATTAATTTCAGATGAATTTAACATATTTTTCTCCTACTCCCAAAAGATATTATGTTGTAAAAGAATATTTTGTAAATATAGCGGGGATCACCCCGCTATATTTACCTGTTTTGTAGTTATGCCTGAACCGCTGTCGGTGTAGGTATTGTAAACGTCTTACCGCTCATATCTGATTCAAGTCTTTGCTTAATTTCCTGCCATGCTTTAGCAGCCGTTAAGCCAGCTTCTTCGTTAGCATATCTTTTAACAACGTCTGAGAAAATTCTATCAACAGTGCTGTCATATTGTGTAACATTAGATGCATCAATATCGTTAGCCAAGGTATTAAATGTAGCAAAATGGTTTTGTCCACCTAAGAAATCATTACCCAAAACACCCATGCTTGCCAAGGAACTATTTAAGCCTTTAGAATTCATAACATCACCGCTAAACGCTGAACGAGCCTGCATAAAGTTAAGAGAGGTAATGAAATTAAGAACATCAAAAGCATCCTGTTTGTTCTTAGAATGAGCATTTACCATTCCGTATGTTCCGCCCCAATAATATGCTTGAGGACCTTCAACCATTCTCCACAATCCTGCAGTTTCGTCATTCTTTAATACATAGAACAGACCCCATGTAGGTAAGAAAAATGCCATTGTCTTGTATTCTGCTGTTGCTGTATTCTGAGCTTTCATACCTGCTGTCCAGCTATCGCCCCATTGAGAACCCTTATGAGTATAACCATAAATATTTTTAGCGTATTCAAGGAAAGAAGCAGTGTCATTATCAATAACTATGTTATTGCCATTAACAAAAGCATCACGGCTTGCATAGAATACTCTCTTAATATCTTCTAGATTGTTAACCATAAGAATTTTCTTAGTAGAATCTTTTCCAGTATTATAAGCGCTTTGTGCTACTGCCTTAGTTGCTTGATAGAATCCATTCATATCATCGCCTACAAAAGCCTGCATAGCAGCATCAACTTTTTGCTTGTCTGCTTCTGACCAATCTTTATAATTAGCTATTGTAGCAGTACTTGACAAGCCAGCATTAGTTTTCCATGCTGCAAAGTTAGCAACACCTTCAATCAAACCATTGTCAACAAGTGTTAAGAACATATCTGCACGATAGAACATAGCGCCAGGTGTAACTTGATAAGAAACTGCTTTTAATTTATTAGCTGTGCCAGTTAGAGTTCCTAAATCCAAAGTATAACCATACATATCAACTTCTAAGGCATCTCTAACAGTACTATAATTTGAATCGCCAAGATTTAAAGCAGTTTTATAATAGCTTGAAAGATCCTCTGAATGATCGCTATTAACATATTTCTTCGTGTAGTCCACATCTGTCAAGAACAGGTCAGGTCCGCCTTTACTTGCAAAAGCGTTATCCAATGCTGTCTCATAGCTGCCATCATCATTATTGATGAAAGTAATGTCAAAATCATATTTATAGTTAGGATTAACTAAAGTATGATATTTCAGTAATTCAACAACTTCATTAGACATTGACCAAACCTTTAATTTGGGCTTAGATTCTTCTTTTTTATCACAGCCAATAGCTGCAATAGAAATAGAGAACAGCATAACTAAAGCTAGTAAAAGAACGGGTAATCTTTTTTTCATTATTTTCCTCCTATATATTATAAATGACCTTTGTCATTTATTTTTAATGATAAGTTGAATATTAGAGCGATTATTTAACTATAACGATTAAGTTATAATATATATATATCATTATAAAAAGTACTTGTCAATAGGTTTTAACTAAAAATATTTATAATTTTTTGTACTTTTTTTACCTTGACATTAAGTTTAGCTTATATTATGATATGTTTATGGTTATAGAATCCAACACTAGACGGGTTTAGCTAATTTTTTTTATAATTTTGCTTAATCGTTATAGTGAGATTTTTTAGGGATAAGGAGAATAAGAGAGAAATGAGTCTAAAAAGACAAACGGCAAGAGAATATTCAAAACAGAACGGAAGGGCTTATGATATATGTAAGAACAGATTTGACGACAGCCTCCTTTTGGGCGGAATAGATGCCGAAATAATCAAAGGAAAAATTATTGCAGTCAGTGGGCTAAAGTACACATGCCCAATTGTTATGCTTATTCTTAATGACAATCAGATGTATCGATATCTGGCTAAGTTTCAAGAATATGATAACCTTTTTGTAATATCGGAAAACAAAGTAAAACATTTCATAGGGAATGAACAAAAACAGCTTTCTATAGATTTGGGCAACATTATTATTAATTACGCTGAGCAAGCTCAAAGCTTTGCAGGTCAATTAAATAATAAAGGCGAACATATTTTTGATATTACCACCCCTCCTATATCGCCTCACTATGCAATAAATCTTTTGTTAGGTAACCGTATAGGATATGAGCATCCTTTGCAGACTACCCCAAAAGCAGTTGTTGACTGGCTTGGCAGAGGCTCATTTAGATCTCATTCTGCTACACAAGTGACCGCC
>CALAYY010000055.1 GCA_937895465.1 uncultured Clostridia bacterium
CATATTTTACTACCTTTTTATTATTTTACTTCAAATGGTAAAATATGTAAACAAGGTAAAATGACTATTTATAATAAAAGTCTGAAAACTATTCCAAAACTCTTATAACACTCTCTACACTGTCAACAACTTCCAGCTTTTTTAACTCGTTTATTGCCTTCATCATAGACAATTCAGAAGTTTTATGTGTTAAGAATACTACCCGTGCAAACTCTTTGTGCTTACCCTTTTGAATAATACTTTCTATGCTTACTTCATATTTGCCTAAGATTGCCGTAGTTTGAGATAATACTCCTGGTTTGTCAGCGCAATTAATCAACATATAATACTTGCTTTTAAAATCAGTCACAAGGTTTTTGTCCTCAACTGCACAGTCAAATTTTATATATCTAGGCTCATTTATGTGAGCACTATATACAATATCACTTACAATAGCGCTTCCTGTTGGCAAATCTCCTGCACCCTTACCGTACAGCATAATTTCACCTACATAATTGCCTACAAGGTGTATGGCGTTAAATGAGCCGCGAACAGTCGCAAGCGGATGCTCATCAGGAACAAACGCAGGATGAACTCTTATCTCCAAAGAATTATTATACATTTTACCTATAGCAAGGAGTTTAATTGTATATCCTAACTCTTTTCCGCTCTCTATATCGCTTTTGGTAATTTTGGTTATACCTTCTCTGTATATGTTTTCTAACGGAATTCTTTTTCCAAATGCCAATGTCGATAAAATGCTTAATTTATACATAGTGTCATAGCCTTCAACATCACTTGTAGGATCGGTTTCTGCATAACCTAAATTTTGAGCTTCTTTCAAAGCGTCCGAATAACTCATATTTTCTTCCGACATTTTGGTAAGTATATAATTGGTAGTTCCGTTAAAGATACCGGCTATTTCTGTAATATTATTAGCCTGCATACCTTCAACCAAAGAACGAATAATAGGAACACCTCCAAGACAGCTTGCTTCAAAATATAATCCTGTCTTGTGCTTTTTGGCAATTTCTTCAAGCTCTGACCAGTGCTTAGAAATGAGTTCTTTGTTGGCAGTGACTACGCTTTTTCCTGACATCAAGCACTTAGTTATAAATGTCTTAGCCGGCTCAATACCGCCAATAACTTCTACAACAACATCAATTTCATTATTAGCTGTAATTTCATCAATATTATTAGCTATTATAGAAGCAGGCACACCCTTTTGTAAAGCCCGTTCAACAGACCTTTCCAAAACCTTTATTACCTGTATGTCCAAGTCTTCTTTGCATGCAATATTGTTATGGTTTTCAGTTAATATTCTGTAAGTGCCGCCGCCCACAGTTCCCAAGCCCAAAATACCTACACCTATTTTTTTCATTATAATGCTCTCCTATTCCAATCTTATGTACAAATCCCGATACCTTATAAGATATCGGGGTTGTTAAGCTTAAATATATAATTAAGACCCTTTAAAGACAACCTTCTGTCTATATGATTAATTATATCAGTACCTTTATTGACAAACTCACTAAGTCCGCCCGTAGCAATAACCTTGGCATCTTCAAGATGCTCTTCTTGTTTTATCTTTTTGACTATATACTCAAGCATTCCTACAAACGAATAAAAAATTCCTGATTGCATATTGGTTACAGTACTTTTTCCTATTATACTTTTGGGCGCAATAAGTTCTATTTTGGGCAATTTAGCTGCTGTTTCTGCCAGACTGTTAACAGAAGATTTGACACCCGGACATATTAATCCGCCCAAAAAGTCGTTATTTTTTCCAATAACATTAATAGTCGTCGCTGTTCCAAAATCAGCAACTATAAGCGGACTGCCGTATTCTTTCATTGCAGCAACACTTACAGCTATACGGTCACTACCTACTTCTTTTGGATTGTCATATTTTATATTAAGTCCTGTTTTTACACCTGCACCCAGAACAAGCGGTTTTATACCAAAATAAAAGCTGCACATGTGTTCAAAAGTATAATTAAGATCAGGAATGACACTTGAAATCATAATACCATTAATATCTTTGACCGCAAAGTTATGAATAGTGATAAGGTTAGTTATCAAAAGCCCGTATTCATCAGATGTCCTACGGTAATGTGTGGCTATCCTGCCGCTTACTACCAGATAATCATCTTTAAAAAATCCAATCTTTATATTAGTGTTTCCTATGTCTATTACTAAAAGCATTTATTTGTCCTTTGTTTATTTTTTAAATAAAAAACCATTTCTATCAGCTTTTTTTAATGCTAAAATTATTGCAGGTGTAACGGATATTGCTATGCCGAGTTCTATTGTGCCTGCAATTAACATTTCAACTATTGCTGCCGGCATCATTATACCCGATAATTCAAAATCCCAAGCAAATACCGCAAATGAGCCTACAACAAGTACCGTATTAGTCAAAATCGCAACAGCGGCAATTATACTGTAAGGCAATACTTCTCTCAAAAAGAAGTTTTTGCTGTTACCTGTTAATCTTTTCATTAACATTTTTGCACCATATGCCGCAGGTCCTATAAATAGTCTAGGTATAATCGCAATCAACGGATACTGCCTGAATGCCATAGCTACAAAGCCGCCCATCATAAATGCATAGCTGATAGAAATTATTCCAAAAGCAATGCTTATGTATATCGATGCTTTAAAGTCCATAATTATTACCATAATTATTAACGGCAGCATAAAAACATAAGGCAAAAATAAAAATCCCGCAAGCAATGCGGTAAATATTGCATAAAGCGCAATGTTGATTGAAACTGGTGTTCTGTTCATAGTTCCCTCCGTTTGGGTTCTTTAAAAAGATACCCTACACAAATTAAGTTATATATTTTCGTGATGCCCTAATATGGTGTATCCGTTTGTATAATTATATCAAAAGAGTCATTTATATACAACTCTAATAATTGATTATTTTTGGCAAAAAGAAGATTTTGATTATATGAAAAAAACCTTATAGCTTTATTCTTTTTGATAGCAAGGTTAAAATTATAAAAATAGTTTTTAGACAAGCTTAAAGCCTAACCGAAGTGCCTTTATAGATGTGGCTATCACTTCTTGCTTTTCCTTAAATAGTTTTTTTACAGAATCAATAACGTCGTTTAAAGAGAAATCTTTGAATAACTTGGAAAGCACGCCCAATATGACCATATTTTGAGATTTACTGTCTCCTGCTTTTTTAGCAGTATCACTTACCGGCAATCTCATAATCTGTTTTTGTTGAGAACTATCATCAATAAAATCAATATTGGAGTCCATAATAATATAACCTTCGGGAAAAACTCGGCTTTGATATTTGTCCAAGGAGCATTGGTTCATTGCAACTAAAATATTGGCGTTGTCAAAAACAGGCGATTTTATCTCCTGATTGTCATAAACAACAAAACAATTAGCTGTTCCTCCTCTCATTTCAGGTCCGTATGATGGAATGCAACTGACATTAAGCCCTTCATTCATAGCTGAATATGCTATTATTTTCCCCAGAGATACTATTCCCTGTCCCCCTGCACCAGCAATCAAAATCTTTTTCATAGACTTATCTCCTTTTTAAATACTCCAAGTGGAAAATGTGGTAAAGTGTTTTTTTTAAGCTGCTCATTCATCTGCTTAGCACTCATCTTAAAATTAGTGGGACAAATTGACATAACCTCTATAAGCGAAAAACCTTTTTTATCTAATTGGTGTTTAAAAGCTTTTTCTATCATCTTTTCCGTGTTTATTATATTTTTTATATCGTGACACGATGTCCGTGCAACAAATTGTGTTCCGTCAAGCGTTGCCATCATTTCACATATCTTTATCGGAAAGCCGTTAACTTCGGCAGCTCTTCCGTGTATACATGTTGTGGTTTTTGTACCGATAGTTGTAGTTGGTGCCATTTGCCCACCCGTCATTCCATATGTTCCGTTATTTATAAAAATTACGGTAATATTTTCATTGCGTGCTGCGGCGTGTATAATCTCTGCCAGCCCTATACTTGCCAAATCTCCATCGCCTTGATAGGTAAATACAGTCTTATCGGGCAAAACCCTTTTTATGCCTGTTGCTACTGCAGGCGCTCTGCCGTGTGCCGCCTGCTGCATGTCAAAATTAAAATAATCATATGCAAACACAGAACAACCCACAGAGGCTACACCAATAATATTCTCTCGTGAATTTAACTTTTGTAAAACATCTGCAATAATTCTATGCACGGTGCCGTGTGTGCAGCCAGGACAATAATGAAATTTTTTTTCTGTCAGATAATCTGACCGTTTGTAAACACTCATTTTTTACGCTCCTCTTGAGCGATATGTTTTGCAATGACTTCAGCTGACAGCATATTGCCGCCGCTGCGTCCAAAAAAATGCACAGGCTTTTTGCCGTTTACAGCTAGTCTCACATCTTCTACCATCTGCCCTTTGTTAAGTTCAATGCAATATACTGCACTTATATTTTGTTTATTGCAATGATTCATGTAGTTAACATAAGGAAAAGGAAACAGCGTTATCGGGCGTATAAGCCCTGCCTTTATTCCTATTGAACGCAAAATTTCTACCGATGCCTTGGCAATCCTGCCTACACTTCCAAATGCGGTTAAGATTATGTTTGCGTCATGAGTACAATATTCTTCTACCATAACGTCTTTTTCCATTAGCTTATATTTGGCAAAAAGTTTATCTGTTCTCTTTTCAAGTTCGTCTGGGTCAATCAGCAATGAATTAATTATTCTTGGCTCTGTATGCCCGCTGGTCGCCCATGGTTTAGAAGGTAAGGTGTCAAGATTAATAGCTTGGGGCAATTGGGCGGATTCAATCATCTGCCCTAACATACCGTCTCCCAATATCATTACTGGGTTTCGATATTCATCGGCAATATCAAAAGCTTTAAAAGTAAGGTCGCATGCTTCTTGAACACATGAAGGAGCAAGCACAAACAGCCTATAATCTCCATGACCGCCACCTTTTACAGCTTGAAAATAATCACCTTGTCCTGGCAAGACTCCGCCTAATCCTGGTCCAGCACGCATCATATTGATTATAACGCACGGAACTTCGGCACACGTAAGATAGGAAATTCCTTCTTGTTTTAAAGAAACTCCTGGGCTAGAGGATGAAGTCATTGCTCTTGCTCCTGCTCCTGCTGCACCGTATACCATATTAATTGCTGAGGTTTCACTTTCTGCCTGTATAAAAACTCCGCCGACTTCAGGCATCCTGCGTGACATATATTCTGGAATCTCATTTTGCGGTGTAATAGGATATCCAAAATATGCTCTACATCCCGCCCTTATCGCAGCTTCAGCAATCGCCTCATTGCCTTTATATAAGTCCTTCATTTTCACATCCTATTTCCAAACATATATCAGGGCAAACCTTAACACAAAATAAACAGCCTGTACATTTGCCCTCTTCATTTGCTTCAGCGTAATAATACCCGTTAACGTTGCAGTCCTTAGACATTGTAAGTATTCCTTTAGGACAGCAATTAACACATAATCGGCATCCTTTACATCGGTTTATATCTATCGTCACTTTTCCCATCTTGAACCGCCTTTATTTAAGTATTTGATATTGGCTTGTTCCATCTGATAACGCAGGCACCCGTTGTAAGACCGCCGCCGAACGCAGATAACACTATGAGATCACCATTATTTAATAGTCCTGCCTTATTTGTTTCATCCAAAAGAATGGCAACTCCTGCAGCAGATATATTACCCTTTTTTTGAATATTAGTTAAAATCTTAGCACTGTTCACACCAAGCATGGCGGTTGCTGTATTAATAATTCTCAAATTGGCTTGATGGGGTAGTATATATTTAATGTCATCCAAAGTTTTACCTGATGCTTTTACTACATCTTGTATATCGTTTTTCATAGCGGTAACCGCAAACTGAAATACTGCCTGTCCTTTCATTTTCAAATAAGACATATCTACAACCGACTTATCCTCAAACGGACTGCTTTTTCCTGACGGAATAACTAGTACGTCAGTATTACCCGAAGCTGTGAGCTTGATTGACAATAAGTCCTCACCCGAAGTAAGGACTACTGCTCCTGCTCCGTCTCCAAATAAAACGCATGTATTTCTATCTGACCAGTCAATATGCCTTGACATGCTATCAGCACACACAATAAGAACATTTTTTGCCCTGCCTCGTTGTATAAAACCTGCTGCAGTATCTAACGCATATAAAAACCCTGAACACGCAGCGTTAATATCAAAAGCTGGACAAGATGCTTTTATATTGCTTTGTACTACGCATGCAAGCGATGGACTAATATAATCGCCCTGTAAAGTAGCACAAATAATAAGATCTAAATCGCATGCATCTAATCCGCTGTCTTTTAATGCCGCCTGTGCAGATGCCGTTGCTATATCAGACAGGCTTTCTGTGGACAATAAAGGTCTGGATTCTATCCCTGTCTTGGATCTTATCCATTCATCTGAAGTATCAACTAATTGTGATAAGTCGTCATTGGTCTTAATTAGAGAGGGAGTGCTGCTTCCGGTTCCAATAATTTTAAAACTCATTTTTCTAAATCCAACTTTTCTTTAAAAAATTTATCTAATCTGTTAATGCCTTGTTCAAGGCTTGTCTTTTCTTGCTCATTCAAATCTTTTGTTAATGCTGTTACCATCTTTTGATGAAAATATTTATGTACGCTGTCAACCTTTTTTCCTAACCTAGTTAGGCTTACTAATATGCTGCGTCCGTCTGTTTCCGACTTTACCTTTTGAACATAGCCGTTAACTTCTAGCTTTTTTATTGCATTTGTCACTGAAGGGATGGTAACCCCTAAGTCAACAGCTAGTTCACTTATCGTTTTTGGTTTTTGTTCACCTTTCCCCACCGCTTCAATGACGTGAAATTCACTTATAGATAAATTCATTTTGCTATGAGCCTTCAGCATCTGTTCTTCAAGTTTTAAAATCCTGTTAAAGGTTTCAACTAGCAAATTATTAAGTTTTTCTGAAAATTCATCCACTATTTTTACACCTTGTTTTTAAAAGACACCTCTGTAATTTACATTATAAAATTTATTTAATTAGGCTAACTAATTATAATATTGCTTGGTTAAATTTGTCAAGTTTCAAGTGTGAAGAACATGTTACAGTTAAGTGTCAATTTTTACGGTAATTTTAAGACTAGCCACAACAACAAAAAAGCAGAGGTATTTCCCCTGCTTTCTTGCTTGGGCAGTTATCTTTTGTATGTAAGAAAACTTTACCCTAATTTAGGAGCACTTAGCACTTTCTGTCGTTTCCACATAAACATTGCAAAATAATTATTATGAAAATCAATTCACAGATGTCTATGCCGCATCCACATCCGCTTCCGCATCTATCTCTATCTCTATCACCTCTTCCGCCGCCGCATATGCATAACAGCAATATGATAAAGAAGATGTCATTGCAGCCAAAACCGCCAAAGCCGCCGCTACCACAACCGCAGCCACAGCCGCCAAAATCGCCAAAACTCATTACTTTTATCCTCCTGTAAGATTTAAAATGTGCTTAAAGCCCACTTCTATTTCCATTATATGATGAGAAAGATTTTGTGTTCATAACGACAAAACTCAAAAACTACTATTAATCGAGAAAACACTTGACATAAAAATCCAATCCAAATAGACTTAAAAAAATAAATAATATTCTGGAGATAATTATGAATAGCGCTTTGACTATGGACAAACTTATCGCTTTATGCAAAAATAGAGGCTTTATTTTTGCTGGAAGTGAAATATATGGAGGCTTGGCAAATACTTGGGATTACGGACCTCTGGGCGTTGAACTCAAAAACAACGTTAAGCGTGCATGGTGGAAAAAGTTTATTCAGGAATCCCCCTATAATACCGGGCTTGACTGCGCAATACTTATGAATCCGACAACCTGGGAGGCAAGCGGTCATCTGGGTAATTTTACTGATCCTTTGATGGATTGTAAAGTTTGCCGTACACGTCATCGTGCAGACCATTTGATTGAGAATTGGGCTGAAAAGCACAAAAAAGATATATCCGTTGCAGGACTTAGTAATGAACAGTTAGGCGATATAGTAACGCAAAACAAAATCTCCTGCCCTGATTGCGGCAATAGTAACTTTACCGCTGTAAGAAAGTTTAATATGATGTTTAAAACTTTTCAAGGCGTAAATGAGGACACTGCCAATACAATTTATTTGCGCCCCGAAACAGCGCAAGGCATATTTGTAAACTTCAAAAATGTTTTGAGGTCAACAAGGTATAAAGTGCCTTTCGGTATAGGTCAAATTGGCAAATCTTTTAGAAACGAAATCACACCTGGAAACTTTGTTTTCAGAACTAGAGAGTTTGAGCAAATGGAACTCGAATTTTTCTGCAAACCCGGCACTGATCTTGAATGGTTTAATTATTGGAAAAACTTTTGTCATCAATGGCTGTTAGAGCTTAATATCAAACCTGAAAACTTAAGAATGCGTGACCACAAGAAAGAAGAGCTTTCCCATTATTCTAACGCCACTACAGACTTTGAATATCTATTTCCTTTTGGATGGGGCGAGTTATGGGGCGTTGCTGACAGAACAGATTATGACTTAAAATGCCATCAAGAAAAATCTAAGGAAAGCATGGAATATCTTGATCCTGTTACTAACGAGAAGTATATACCTTATTGTGTTGAGCCTTCTGTGGGTGTTGAAAGGTCTCTGCTTGCATTTTTGTGTGACGCATATAATGAAGAGCAGTTAGAGGACGGAGAAACTAGAGTCGTATTAAAACTGCATCCTGCTCTTTCACCTTACAAAATAGCAATATTACCGCTTCAAAAGAAATTATCCCCAAAAGCTGACGAAATATATAAAACTCTTTGCAAAAAGTTTTCAACAACTTATGACGAGACTGCAAGCATAGGAAAACGCTATCGCCGACAAGATGAAATCGGAACACCTTTTTGTCTAACTGTGGATTTTGAAACAATGGAAAATGATACCGTAACTATTCGTGACCGTGACACAATGCAGCAGGTCAGATTACATTTATCAGAAGTTGAAGCTTATATCTCAAAAGGCATTGAATATTAAAAAACAACCATAAAAACCAAAAGACCGTTTCAAGATTGAAACGGTCTTTTGATATTGTCATTTAGTTTTTAAATAATTCTTTTGAAATAATTTGCTTTAAGGAATCTATCCCTTCACCCGTTTTGGCAGAGATATATACTGCATCACTTATAATCGGAATATCTAGTCTTTCTTTATCAGAAATATCAATTTTGTTATAAACATTGATTATCTTTTTGCCGCTTGTGCCAATTTTTTGCAAAACATCCATTACAACTTCGTATTGCGAGCTAAGGTTGGGACTTGAAAAATCCATAATATGCAATATAATATCTGCCTGTACAGCTTCTTCTAAGGTGGATTTGAAAGCATCAATAAACTCATGGGGCAACTTTCTTATAAACCCTACTGTGTCAGTAATAACATAATAACCGTTATCCTGACTGTAAACCTTGCGTGTTATCGGGTCAAGCGTTGCAAAAAGTTTGTTTTCAGCCAAGACATCCGAGCCAGCCAATAAATTCATAACTGTGCTTTTGCCTGCATTAGTATAACCGACAAGCGCGACTGACGGCATATAAGTCTTAGCTCTTTTACTTCTTCTAAGATCCCGCTCTTTTTCAAGCTTTTCAATCTTTTTTTCAAGATCCAAAATCTGAGCCTTTATTCTTCTTCTGTCTGTTTCAAGCTTTTTTTCACCCGGACCTCTCATGCCTATTCCTTGCCTTAACCTATCCATTTGTCCGCCTGCACCTAATAATTTTGGAAGACTGTACTTTAGCTGAGCCAATTCTACCTGCAATTTGCCTTCAAGACTGCTTGCTCTTGATGCGAAAATGTCAAGAATAAGGTTAGAACGGTCAATAACCTTTATATTAAGCTCATATTCAAGATTTTTGATCTGGATTGCTGACAATTCGTTATCTATTATAAGAGCATCAGCATTAGTGCTTTGAACTATTGTTTTGAGTTCATCCAATTTTCCTTTGCCCAACATAAACTTAGGGTCAGGTTTATCCTTGTTTTGCTTTATAATTGCAACAACTTCAGCCCCTGCTGTTTGTGCCAAAGCCTCAAGCTCTTTCATGCTAAGATCTGCTTCTTTATCTGCCAAGGTAGCACAAGACAAGATTACCCTTTCTTTTTGCGTTTCACTGTTAATATATTCGTCAGCTTTTACACTTTTTTGATCTTTATCAAATTGCAAAATATAATCAAAATATTTCTTATCGTTTATATCTTGAGTTTGAAAAACTTCAACTCCGTTTAGTGTAAGATATCCAGCACAAAAGCCGTTAACCTCTCCTTCACTGCCTACACCAACAGCGACAATACTGTCGTAACGGTATTTTTTTAATGCTGATATATCAACCTCTGATAAAAACGGATTACCGTTGGGGTGTGTATGAATAAGCCTTATCCCAGAAAGCCCTTTTCTTTCTTGTCTTATATTAGCACTTCCCCT
>CALAYY010000056.1 GCA_937895465.1 uncultured Clostridia bacterium
ATTCAAAATTTGCCTCGTCAAAAAGGCAATCCCCTCACTTTTCTCAGCGAGGCGAAATTGCCAAAGAATATACGGTTACTTTGGAGCTAAAGCTAATTGCTGATGTAGGAATAATTGGCTATCCCAATGCAGGAAAATCAACCTTATTGTCAGTGATATCTCAGGCAAAGCCCAAAATTGCCAATTATCCGTTTACAACATTGTCACCGTCTTTGGGTGTGGTTAAATTTAATGTCTATGCCTTTGTTGCGGCGGATATCCCCGGTATTATCGAAGGTGCGGCACAAGGTGCAGGACTGGGTCATAGATTTTTGAGACATATCGAAAGGACAAGGCTTTTGATTCATCTTGTGGATATTTCTGAGATTGAAGGCAGAAGCGCAATAGATGACTATAACACCGTTAACAAAGAATTATCAAGTTTTTTGGATAAGCTGGCTGAGTTACCTCAAGTTACTGTTTTGAACAAAGCAGATATCTTAGAGGATAAAAAAAAGGTAGAGGATTTCAAACAAAATACCAATCTCAATGAAGTTGTCTTGATTTCAGCCGCTACAAGACAGGGGATAGACAAACTTTTGGGCGTTGTAACTGAAAAGTTAAAGCAATTACCAGCTCCTGAGTTAGAACAAGAATCCGAAACAGAATTAGAAACAATTCAAGACAACACCTTTGAAGTTGAGATGTTAGAAGACGGCTTTTATATGGTCAGTGGCAAAATGATAGATAATCTTGCACGCAATGTAGTATTGAGCGATCCTGATTCTTTGGCGTATTTTCAGCGGTCTTTAAACGAACTTGGTATAAATAAAGCGCTAAGAAATAAAGGCATCAAAAACGGCGATACAGTCAGAATGCTTGATGCCGAATTTGAATGGTTTGATTAATATTATATCAGTTTTTCTTTTTCTCTGACAAATTCAAAATCTTTTAATGCTACAAGTGCCATAATCATCATAACAGTTGCAGCTATACGGTAATAAATAGAATACGCAACAAAAAAGCTAGAAAAGAGCAAAAGCAAAGACGAGAAAAAATACCCTTTTACACGCTTTCTTGACAATGCAATTGCACACAATTCTTTAAACTTAAATCTTTTTAGATTATTTTTGATTTTCAAATTAATTTCTGGATAAGCGTCATAATCCTTCATAAGTTCATACACTTTTTTATCGTCATATATTATTATATCCAGTCCCTCAATAGAAGCGGCAAAGCTGTATGCAAGCGTGTTTGCACCGTTACACAAAATCAAAATCTTTTTTGAGCCAAGATCTTTACCGTCTTTTATAATATCTACAATATTGTTGGGGGCGAGCTTGCTTGTTCCGAACTTTATAAATATAAGCAGTTTATCCTCGCCCTTTTCAATAATTAGGCAATTTTTATCTACTCTTACAGCATGACGCTTAGAAAGCATCTTGTTGAAAAAGTCTATATTTTGGGTTGAAGTATTTAGGCATAATTGATTCATTATCTCTTCTTTTTTGGTTTTATCTGTTTGGGAAGATTTTCTTTTTAATTTTTTTCCAAAAACCACATCAAAGATAATAATCAGACTAACCATAATAACAGATGTGTAGATTATAGACAAAGTCAGATTGTCATTATAATATTTTATCCATATAAATATTATAAGTGCTGCTAACGCTCTGGCAAAAACATAATCAAAGAACTTAGAAATTTTGTTAGTCATATAAATATCCTTTCTGTGATTATTGACAAAATTCTATAGATTAAACAATATACCTTTTCAAAATCAAAATAAAATAGTATAATAAAAACAAATGAGGCTTATAATTTTTGGCGGGACATTTGATCCTCCCCACAACGCACATACTGAAATTCTCAATTCTATCAAACTGTTAAAAAATGACAGGGTAATTGTTTTACCTAATTTTATACCGCCGCACAAAGACGCTCAAGCAACTTCACAAGACAGACTTAATATGTGCAAACTGGCGTTTAACCGATATGAAGTCAGTGATTATGAAATAGAAAAAGGCGGACAAAGTTACACATATAAAACTCTTCAATATTTTAAAGAGCTTTATTCTTTGGACAAGTACAGTCTTATATATATCATCGGTGCAGACAGCATGAAAGACTTAAAGAATTGGGGACAACCTCATCTGCTTGCCGACCTTGCCACATATTATATAATAAAAAGACCTCATTATGATAATGTAGAACAGGATATACAAGAGTTTAAAGACCTTTACGGCGGCAATTTTGTTTTGTCAGATTTTATAGGACAAGATATTTCATCAACAGAAATTAGGCTAAAAAATGCTTTTGGTGCTATAGATGATTTGGTGCCAGAAAATGTGGCACAATATATAAGCGAAAAGGATTTATATAAAAGATATAAAGCTATTACCGCAATGTATTCTAAGCTGGAATTACCCAAAAAAAGAATAGACCATATTTTGTCAGTCGCTTTAACTGCTTTGAAGCTGGGATATATATATAAGGTAAATTCAGAAAATATTATATTAGCTGCTCTGATTCATGATATCGGTAAAAGTCTTAATCTAAAAAAAGCTTATAATCTTGGGCTTGCTATCTCACATGAAACCATAGAATTGCCTGCGGTTTGCAGACATGCCGATTTTGGAGCAGAGATTGCTCGAAGATTTTTTGAGATTAATGATGAAGATATTTTGAATGCCATAAAATACCACACTACCGGCAGAGCAAATATGTCAAAATTGGAAAAAATAATATTTTTGGCGGATTATATAGAGCCTGCACGCAAAACTCCTAAGCTAGAGCCTATAATACAAACGGCTCAATATGATCTGGATAAAGCGGTTGAGATGACTTTGAAAAAAACTATGGATTATCTATTGGATAAAAATTTTGAAATTACTCCCGCCATGAAAAATGCTTATGAATTTTACAAAAAGGAGAACGCAAGTGGAACCAAAAGAACTAGCACTTAAAATCTGCAAAATCTTAAGTGACAAAAAAGCAAAAGATATTACTATGATTGATGTTAACCGTATGACAATTATTGCTGACTATTTTGTTATAGTTTCAGCGTCGTCTAACACCGCTGTCAAAGCTTTGGCGCAAGAGCTAGAATATCAAATGAGTGAAAAATACAACCGTAACCCGACAAGAAGTGAAGGCATGCAAGAAGGCAGATGGGTGGCTATGGACTTTAGCGAAGTAATTGTGCATATTTTTTATGAGGAAACCAGAAAATTTTATCAGCTTGAAAGACTTTGGACTGACGGCGAAAATGTCACTGTTTTTCAGGATTAAAGGGATTAACTAATGACTTGGGAAATAAACATAATTAAGGCATTGCAGACGATGTCTAACAGCTTTTTTGATGCGATTTTTTTGGGTATAACCAAATTTGGAGAAGAAATAGCCTTTATTGCTGTAATGGTAATATTGCTCTGGTGCTATGACAAAAGATTTGCATTATTAATGGGACTTAATTTTCTTGCGGCAGCATTGACTGTAAACATTTTGAAAAATGTTATAAAAAGACCCAGACCTTTTATTGGTGACAATTCGCTTTCTATAGGCGAACAAACACACGGATATTCATTTCCTAGCGGACACACACAAACAGCGGCTTCTATTTATACTACATTAGCTATTCATTTTGGACTGCGAAAAAAACGAATATGGTTTTGTGTTCTGATGTTTCTGATTATTGTTTTGGTAGGGCTTTCTAGAATGTATCTGGGTCAGCATTATCTGACTGATGTTTTGATAGGCTTTGTAATAGGAACTGTTGTGTCAGTAGCGACATATTATATTTTCTCTTTGATAAAAGATAAAGAAGAATATTGGGCATTATTGATAATACCTGTTGCTATAGTTGCTATGGCTATTTTTCATGGCGAGCCTGCACACAAAGACTTTTTTGTGGCGGGAGGTGTTTCCATTTCGGTAGCTTTGGGATACTTTGTTGAAAAAAAGTATATAAAATATAATGTCCGTCAAGAATTATGGTGGGTGCAGATAATAAAAGTAATATTTGGTGCTGCAATCGCCTTGCTTATAAAAGAGGGCTTGAAGCCGCTGTTTGATATATGGGGTGTGGATTTATTCTTAGGCACTTTTATAAGATATTTTTTGGTAGGAATCTGGTGCAGTTTGGGGGCAATGGCTGTTTTCAAATATGGACTTGGTGCAATCAAAAATTCTATCAATCAAAAAAAGCAAGCTGCAAACAACTAAATATTAATTCAATTTAAAATAAGGCATTGTCATATCTTTCTGATAGGTATATAATAAGCTAAATATTTTTGAGTTAAAAATGTGATATGAAATAGGGCTTAATATAATATAATAAAGCCATAAGGAGAATTTTTTTTATGATAGATTATACCAAAAGCAGAGAAGTAGTAGAAATAATTGATTCTACGTTATTACGCTCTGATGTATTAGACAAAGATATTGAACAACTTTGCAGCGATGCCAAAGAATATGAGTTTGCGGCTGTTATTGTCAACCCATTGCACGTGAAAAAGGCAAGAAAGATGTTGCGAGGAACACCTGTAAAGGTAGGCACAGTAGTTGCATTTCCTTTGGGTGAAGAATTTACAAGCGTCAAAGTCATGCAAATAAAAAAGGCATTAAAAGCAGGTGCACAAGATATCGATGTGGTAGCACCTATTTCACAGATAAAACAGGGTAATTGGGAATATATCTTTAAAGAGATAAAAAAGATAAAAAGAGCATCACGCCGCAGAACAGTAAAGATGATAATTGAGACAGGTCTGTTAACTAATGAAGAAGTAATCAAAGTCAGTGAAGTTTGTGTTCAAGCAGGTGTCAGATTTATAAAAACATGTACAGGTTATAACGGCACTGCTCAAGAAGAATCAATAAAATTGATTTTACGCACAATTAAGGCTAAACAAAGAAGTGAAAGCGCATTAGGAATAGATAAGGACCAAAACACTATTGAGGTCAAGGCAAGCGGCGGTATAAAAACACTTGAACAGGCTTTGGAGTTTTATAATCTGGGCGTAAAAAGAATTGGGACTTCAAGCGCATTAGAAATTGCCAAGCAAGCTAAGCTATATTACGGCGATGAGCCGAAAGACTTAATAAAACCTCACGAAGAAAATGTTTTGAAAGACGATAGCCTTGTTCAAGATATTGAACAGGAAATAGAAGAGATCATAGAACAAAAAGAGGTTGAATCAGAAGAAATTCTTAAAGAAGAACCAGTCGAAAATGACGAAGAAAAGAATTCTATAGAAGAATAAAATGTATATGTAACTATTTGCATATATACCGAATATATGTTATCATATTAAAAAATATATGTGTCTTCAGGGCGGGGTGTAAATCCCCACCGGCGGTAAAGTCCGCAACAACAATCTTACAAGATTGTTCTGAACAGGTGAAACTCCTGTACCGACGGTATAGTCCGGATGAGAGAAGAACCGTTTAATTAATATGATTAATGGCGCCCTATTCTTTTTGAATAGGGATTTTTCTTTTAAAGACCTATTGAAGACATAAAGGAGTTTTTTATGTCATCAGAAGTTTTAAGGTGTTCTAATTGTGGGGCGTTATTAGATAACGAACAAAGTACTTGCAGTTATTGTAATGCACATACAATAGCCGCTGAGAAAAAAGAAAATCAAAATCCAAATAATCTAGCAACAAAAAAACCCAAAAACAAGTTTTTCAACACTTACAATATAGTCATTATAGCTATAATGACTGCTCTTAGCCTGATATTGTCAGAATTTCCTAAGATTCCAATCTTTTTTTTGGATATAGATTTTTCTGATGTGCCTATAATATTTTCTGCTTTTTATATACATCCCTTAACGGCTGTCTTTATATCATTAGTTAAAAACGCAGTAGGACTTACCACAAGCTCTACAATGTTTGTAGGTGAATTATCCAACTTCTTATTATCTTGCATTTACAGTTTGACAGCTTCATGTATGTTTATGAAAAGCCGCAATAAGCCTAAGACAGTTATCTCTAGCCTGATTGCAATAATTGCGGTAACAGTTGGGGCAATGTGCAGCAATTATTTTATGATGCTGCCGTTGTATATTAATCTGTATGGATTGGGAGCTTTGCAGGGGCTTAGCAAGTCAGCTTTTATATTTACAGTAATTCTACCTTTTAACCTTGCCAAGTTCGGTCTTCAAACGGGAGTCTTTTTGGCTTTGTATTTTTCATTATACAAAGTGCTGTACAGACTTAAACCTGTATACCTAAAAGAGCAGAACATCGAAAAAAAAGATAAAACTTGTTCGGCACAAAGCAATATAAAAGTATAAGAAATATATGATTAAAACAAAAAAGGTCTGTTTTTTAACAGACCTAATTTTTTATAACGGTTTTATAACTCGTCTATTCCTTCAAACTGCATATTGTAGTATCTAGAATATAAGCCGTTTTGCGCCATCAATTCTTTATGGTTGCCTTTTTCCTTTATTTTGCCTTCTGCTATTACATATATAATATCTGCATTGCGTATTGTTGAAAGGCGATGGGCGATTACTATAGTTGTTCTGTTTTTGGCAAGCTGATCTAAAGCTTCTTGAATATGCTTTTCGCTTTCATTGTCAAGTGCACTTGTTGCCTCGTCTAAGATTAAAATCCTTGGATTTTTTAAAAACACTCTGGCAATAGAGATACGCTGTTTTTGCCCGCCCGAAAGTCTTGCACCGCGTTCGCCTACCTTAGTATCATAACCGTCAGGTAATGATGTTATAAAGTCATGAATATTAGCTTTTTTTGCCGCTTCTATAATCTCAGCGTCATCAGCATTAGGATTGCCGTAAGAAATGTTGTCTTTGATTGTGCCGTTAAAAATATATACATCCTGCTGAACTACACCAATATTATTTCTCAAGGATTTTAATTTGAAATCCTTAATATTATTTCCGTCAATTGTTATATTACCGTTGTTAATATCATAAAATCTGGGCAACAATGAACAAATAGTCGTTTTTCCTCCGCCCGAAGGACCTACGAAAGCGGCAGTTTTTCCCTGTTCAATCAAAAAAGATATATCATTCAAAACAGGCTCGTTTTGGGTGTAAGAAAAATTTACATTTTGATACTGTATTTCTCCGCCCTGTACTGTCATGTCTTTTGCATGCTTAGAGTCAATTATTTCAGGGTCTGTTTCTATTATTTCAATATATCTTCTGAAACCTGAAAAACCTCTTTGAAAAAGCTCTGTAAAGTTAATAAGCATTTCAATAGGGTTTATAAATATTCCTATATACAAAAAATAGATAGCAAGGTCTGCAGGAGCTAATGTCCCTTTATATACAAAAAATCCGCCGCTGACAAGAGCTGCCAAGTAGAGCATACCCTGCAAAAAAGAATTGACAGCATGAAAACTGCCCATGTTTTTGTAAGAATCAGATTTGGTTCTAAAAAATTCATTATTACATATATCAAATTTGTGATTTTCCAATTCTTCATTGGCAAAGGACTTGATAACCTTTATTCCTAGCAAGCTGTCCTGAACTCTTGAATTAACCCCAGCAATTTTCTTTCGGTTTTCTGTAAAAATACCGCGCATTTTTTTGTTTTGAAAATAGCTGAAGACTGCCATAACAACAGTAATGGCAAGCAAAATCAAAGTTATGGGAACATTAATAAACATCAATAATAAAAATGAGCCTATAATTTTTAATAAAGACAGCAAAAGATTTTCTGGGCCGTGATGAGCAAGCTCTGAGATATCAAACAAATCGTTAATAAGCTTAGAAATCATTTCGCCTGTATTGTTTCTGTCATAAAAAGAAAAAGAAAGCCGCTGATAATGATAAAATAAATTTTGGCGCATATCACTCTCAATCTTAGCACCCATAATATGTCCCCATGAAGTGACATAATATTGTGCTCCAAACCTGATTATATATAGAATTAATAATGATACTCCCAAAAGTCCAAGTGTCTTAAAAATATCCGTTATATTGCCTTCTTTCAAAAAGTTGGTTAAAAATCTCAAAACTTGAGGCAGGGTAAGGTCAACTGCGGCTATGACAAGCGCGCAAAACATATCAAAGAAAAAAAGCTTTTTGTAGGGTTTGTAATATTTGATAAATTTTTTAATCATAATCTCTTCTTTCGATTTTTTTATAATTATATCATCTTTGCCTACAATAATCAAAAAACAATGCTTTAATTACAGTCAGTAAAAGATTTAGTAGTCAAGAATATTGTTTTGAGATATCATAATATAATAAAACAATTTAGGCGGATGAAATGGAACAGAAGATAAAAGGTGTTTTGTTTGATATGGACGGCGTTTTGGTCAATAGTGAGCCTATGGGAAAACGTGCTTTTTTACAAGCCATAAAAGACTTTGGCGTAATAGGACATATGGAAGACTTTTATGATTTTGTGGGCGGAGGAGCTGAGCCTGTCCTTAGAGGCATTATGGAAAAAAACGGCGGGACATTTGTACCAGAGGTCATTACACATGCATATGATATTTATGAAAAGATGGCAAAAACTGAACTTCATGCTTTTGCTGCTTCCAATAAAGTCATTAATACCTTGTATGAAAGGCAATATTTATTGGGGATATGTTCTTCAGGAAACTGGAGAAGGATTAACACTAATATAAGTTATGGGCGTATTGATACTGCTCACGTCAAGACAATAGTATCCGGTGAAGATGTGGCAAGAAAAAAACCATTTCCTGATATATATCAAAAGGGTGTGCGCCTTCTTTCACTTGACCCCAAAGAATGTATAGCAGTAGAGGATGCTATTAACGGTATAAAGGCTGCTCATGCCGCCGGCATGAAATGCATTGCAATAACTTCTAGCTTTTCTTATGACGAATTAAGGGAGCATAATCCTGACTATATTATCAATGATATTGAAGAGGTTCTTGAAATTTTAAAGTAGTAAAACTTCAAATAACAGAATAAGGAATTTGCACTTTTTTAGTTCAAAAGTCTTGCAAGTTTTCAAAAAAGTTGCTATATTATAATAGCTGTTTTTAATGGCTATTATTTATTTGAACATATATATCTGGGTGTGGTGCAGTTGGTAGCACGCATGGTTAGGGACCATGAGGTCGTGAGTTCAAGTCTCGCCACTCAGACCATCTAAATACAAACAGTCTCAAAAGGGCTGTTTTTTTATTATAATTTGTTGTTTCAAGTTAAAAAATTTAACAAGTCTAATAAAACAAGAGAATTTTATTTTTCAAGCAAGTATCTTTTTATATAATTTGAACATATCAATTTTTCGATATTTTGTGCTGTTTGATTATCTATATGTTATAATAATAATAAATAAATACTTACAATGGGGAAACTGATGAACATAAATACGAAAGAAAAGTTTAGAGGGATATTTGCATTGACCGCATCCGCGGCACTTTTGATATTGACCTCGCTGCTTCTTTTTTTATGCCCGATTGGACCTCGCGGCGCAGGGTACTATCTATTGGGCGGTCCGTCCACCGGTGCATTCGTAATAGGGCTAATTTGTCTGTTTTTATTTCTAGTATGCGTCGTTATAACAGTGTTATCCGTCGTTAATTATTTCATTTCCAAAGACAATAAATTTCGGCATCTAAGGACTAGCGCACTTATCAATTTTATATGCGCCGCACTCGTATGCGTTGCATCGATAGTGTATAATTTGAAATTCTATCCGTTTGTGTTTTTGATAATTGCTATGGCATTGTATGCAGCAGTAAGTGTCTTTGCAGTAAGTCCTAAATCACCACAAACAACCCATCAGCCAATCACTATTGACGGTTTGAAGAAAAATATAACTGGCACAGGTCAGAGCTTCTTGTCTATCACCTTGGTATGCATAGCTCTTGCGGCACTGTTTGTGCATTCTTTTATTTTGATGTATATGCCGCTTGCAGACGGCAGTACGACGCAGGTCCTTTTCCACACAGGAAAGGATATACACCCTTCTATAGCCAATATCTTTTCAAATTATGTTTATTACGACATTTATTATCAGTATTTCAGCATATCTTTTGTGTGTTTGCTGGTTTTAAATTGTGTTTTCTTTCTAAATCTAGCAGTCAAATTTTTTGTTGATACGTCTGCCTTTTTGAAAGCAGGCAAGCGCTTTGCGATATATAACATCGTGCTGACTATTATCTTGATGCTGTTTTCGTTTGTAAGGATTCTAATATCCAAGTTTTCAGGGCAAGAGGTCTTATTTATAACCTATATCAACGTGTTAATAGCTTATGCGATATACATCGTCTTTGTTATTTTTGCCGGCCGCGCTAAGGAAGAGGCAAAAGCAAGAAGTCAAAATACCGCCTTGAAAAAGGCTAGGCGAAAAAGCGGACTGTCTGAATTGGTTTTTTTGGGGCTAATGACCATCATAACGTTTAGCATGTTCTTTGTAAGGCTGTATTCGCTGAAAATAGATGCTCCCTCGGGCAGCATAACCATGTCGGAATCGCCTTTTGATATTATGATGAATAATTTATCCTCGCAAAATGTTATGGGAACTGCGATAACCTTTATGCTGATGATATTTTGGATGATGTCGGCAATGTTCTTTATATTCACTGTTCTAAATTATATTGTAGATTCTGAAAATTACAGGAATTCCGCCATGCAATACGCCTATGCCAATTTGTTTTTTCAATTCTTGTACCTTACGATAGGGCTTTTTTATATCCTAATGGTGCCGGCTTTTGACAATATCTTCCAGCTTTTGTTCGGCGGTATGCTGAAGGATTTGGGCATCAGCGTTTCTCTTGTTCAATATGTAAAGATTCAAACATTTGCTTATATTCCCTTTTTAATAGGTTTTATTGTCATAATGTATATGCAGCTGTTTTGTTCAAGGCGTAATATTGCTTTTGTGACAGAATCGGATAATAAAGACGGCGGAAATCTTTCAAGTGCAGTCTTACAAGCGGCTGAAACGCAAAACGATTCAGCTAGTTTTGATCATTGTCCAGCATTCACCGAGCTGGATTCAAGAATAGATATATACAAGGACGAGCTTGAAAAACTCAAGAGCGAGGCATTTCCCAATCCGACATTACAATCGCTCACTAACTTTATCGTCTATTTCGCCGCTAACACCCCCGAACGCCTATCATATACTCATGATGCGGTGGCTACATTTATAGCGGGCTTGGGTGCATCACGGCTGAGTATATTACAGGGTATGTCAGGCACCGGAAAAACAAGCCTTCCAAAGGCTTTTATGCAGGCGCTGGGCGGAAAATGCGAGATAGTTGAGGTCGAATCGTCCTGGAGGGATAAGAACGAACTGTTAGGATATTACAACGAATTTAACGGTATATATTCACCCAAAAAATTTACGCAGTTTTTATATAAGGCAGCGTTAAACCCTGAGATACCCACCTTTATAGTGCTGGACGAGCTGAATCTGTCAAGAATTGAGTATTATTTCTCTGATTTTCTATCCCTTATGGAGGCAAGAGAAGATCAGCGTGCTGTCCATCTTTTGAATACGCGAATTTATCCGCCCCGCAAGTCTGATTTGGACGAAAAGCAATCCTCATACCTTGCGCTGACGGATGGTAATACTATTAAGATTCCGCCTAATGTCTGGTTTATTGGAACTGCTAACCGCGATGAATCAACCTTTGAGATAAGCGACAAGGTCTACGACCGTGCACAGACGATGAATTTTGATAGGCGTGCACCAAAAGTAACGTCAAATAGGCTTGATGTTCGCATGCGTTTTTTGGAATATGATAAACTGAAAGAGCTGTTTGAGGCGGCGAAACAGGTCGAATTTAATGCAGAATCTGATCCGCGTGTTTTGGCAGTGGAAAAGCTTTTGCTCCCGTACAAGATCTCTTTCGGAAACCGTATTCTCAAGCAGATTGAGGATTTCGTCAAAGTATATATGGCTTGTTTTGACATAAGTACGCTTGAAAAATCCCGCCAGACGCTGCATCGGGCTATCGAAAATATATTATATTCTAAGGTGCTGAGAAAGCTAGAATTAAAGGTAGTCGAAAACAAGGCACATCTTATTAGGAATTTTGAGAGCATGCACTTTAATCTATGTGCCCAATTCATACGGCAGTTGGAAGATAATTAATATGCCCGTCAAAAAATTTGTCCTTAATAACGAGTATTATATTCTGCCCCAAAATGCCCGAGCAATAAACCGCGGCGAGGGTGCGGAGATCTATATCAACGGCATAAGAACGAAGGATATTGATGCCTTTGCTGTTACGGAGGAGCAGTTTTTCGGTAAACGGTATCTTTTTAACTCCCTTATA
>CALAYY010000057.1 GCA_937895465.1 uncultured Clostridia bacterium
ACCTGTGCAATTTTTCTGCCGCCAAACGCTTGCATAGAAAGCTTGGAAATGGCATCAAAATATGTATCGTCCATTTCTTCTTCCATATCGACGGTAGCATCTTTCAAAACTCCCAAATTAGTAACTACTATGACAAGAGCGGTTTTTGGAGTTAGTTTGACTATTTTGATGTTTTCAATTACTGCCTCAGAAATATCATTGACAAACGCCAAAGAAGTATAATTGGTAACTTGGGATATTACATGTGCCGTCTTTTTCAAGACATCTTTTATCTGAATCATCTGCTGATTAAATTGACTCTTAATAAGATTAAGCTCAGCTTTGGATAACTTATGTTTTGGCATAAGTTTTTCTACATACAGCTTATATGCTTCTTTGGTTGGAACTCTGCCAGAAGATGTGTGCGGCTGATAAAGATAGCCCATTTCCTCCAAAGCCGAAAGCTCATTACGAATAGTAGCAGAACTAAACTCAGGCAAATGTCTAAGCTTAATATCAGAACTGCTTATAGGCTCTGCCTGATTGATATAATCTTCCACTATTGATTTTAATATTTTGGCTTTTCTTGTTGATAGATTGGGCATTATTTTATCCGATTGTAGTTTTTACTTTTTATATGTTTTTTATTATATGCCTTTTAGCAATGTTTTATTATGATTAGTAGCAGTCTTGATGAAAGAGTGCTAAAATAATATTAGCATCTGAAATGGCAGTTGTCAATAAAAAATGATGAAAATTTGGAAAATTTATGAATTTTTAAAAGTGTATTGAAAACGAAAGCTTATAATTAAAGTATTTTTATTAAGTCTTTACTTTACAATCTCTGCAATAACCAAATATATCCAGTCTATGTCCTGTCACTTCAACGCCAGATTCTTCTGTCAATCGTTGTTCGTAAGCTTCTAACGGACAATGCATTATAGGCACCATCTTTTTGCATTCAATGCACAAAAAATAGTGCTTATGGTTATGCTCAGTTATTTCAAACAAGGCTTTGTCTGTGCCGTTAAGTATGACTGTGCGTATTATGTCTTTGTTCTCAAGTGTTTCTAATGTCCTATAAACCGTGGAAAGATTGATTGAAATATCTTTTTTGACAAGATGATTATATATGTCCTCTGCTGAAACCGGCTTGTTAAGACTCAAAAATATATCCATAATGGCAAGGCGGTGTTTGGTTGGTTTTAAACCTTTTTTTATAAGGTCTTCTTTGATTTGTTTCATAATGTTCCCTTAAACTTCTTTGGTAACTTTAATTTTTCTTAGAAGCGTGAAAACTTTTTTTATTAAAGCAATTATCAAAAAGCTGATAACCCCAATCAAAACAATAACCGAGCCAGGCTTAAGTCCTTGATAATACGACACAAATAATCCCAGTATAGTAAATCCAAGTGCAAACAAGACCGAAAAAATCACCGTAGTAAAATAGCTTTTAGATACTTGCATAGAACAAGCCACAGGAATAACCATCATTGAAGACACAATCAACGCTCCTACTGTGCGTGACGCAATCGACACTGTAACGGCAGTCAAAACAGTAAATATAAAATTAACTACATTGACTTTAACGCCTGAAAGCCTTGCACTTTTTTCATCAAAGGTTATATAAAATAATTCTCTATATAGGATTAAAAAAGCTATCAAAACCAATGCACTCAAGCCAGAAATAATATACACTTCTAAATTCGTTATTGAAAGGATGCTTCCAAACAAAAAGCTGTCAAAGCTTGCCGTGGATTTGACTTTGTCAGATAACACGCCTGCAAGCCCTATCCCCAAAGACATAATTAACACTATAGAAATTTCGGAATATTTTGGAAGCTTTTTTCTGATAGCTTCTATGCTTATTGCTGCCAAGGTACAGGCAATTACTGCACCTAAGACAGGGCTAATATTAAATATAAGACCTGCAGCAACGCCTGCAAGCGACGTATGCGAAAGTGCATCCCCTATCATTGAAAGGCGTTTTAATACTATGATAACACCTATACAAGGGATAATTAATGCAATCAAAATCCCGACCAAAAAGGCTTTTCGCATAAATATATATTCAAATATTCCCATTGTCTTCTCCCTCGTCTATATGCTTGTGATGATATCTTAGCTCTAACTCCAACTGCTCTTTGGTAAGCTCCAAAAAATTGCCAAGCCCCAAACACAATATTCGTGAGCAATATTTTGAAGCGTGTTCGCTGTCATGTGTAACCATAAGCACAGCGGTTTTTTGTTGGATTGCTTTTTGTTTTAACAACTCATAAATCTGTGCAGATGTTTTGCGATCCACGCCTGTAGTAGGCTCGTCCAAAATAAGCAAGTCACAGTCGCTTACCAATGCTTTTGCCAGCATTACACGCTGTTTTTGTCCGCCGGAAAGATTGGATATAAGCTTTTTGGTGTAAGCTTGCATACCTACATACTGTAAGGCTTGCATTGCTTGCTCAGTTGTTGAGCCAAATTTAAAAAACCCATGCTTGTTATATGCCCCGAGCTTTACAATCTCCAAAACCGTGGCAGGAAAACTGCTGCCTAATGCTATGCTGTTTTGGGCGACATAACCGATTTTTCGATAGTCTTTAAATCTTTTTATATCCTTTCCAAAAAGCTGTATTTCGCCCTTGTCAGGCTCAAGCTCGTTGAGAAGCAGCTTAATAAAAGTGCTTTTGCCTGAGCCGTTAGAGCCAATAAGCCCTACAAATTCGCCTTTTTCAATATAAAAATCTAAGTTTTTTAGAACTTTTTGATTAGCGTAAGAAAAGCTAAGATTATTGACTTGTATAATGTTTTTCATTTTTTAAACACCATTTTGACGCTGTAAAGCTGTTGTTATTTGTTTTAGATTTTGCCGCATTACCGAAAAATAGTCTGCTTTATTTTTGATTTCGCTGTCTGTCAGACTTTCTAAGGGGTTAAGGGGAGCAATTAATATTGATGCTATATCTTGCTTAAATGACTCCGCAAGAGTTTTGCCATGTGCAGGCTCATAAAAGATAATCTTGATATTGTTC
>CALAYY010000058.1 GCA_937895465.1 uncultured Clostridia bacterium
TATTCCTATAGGTTCAATAAAACCTTTTTTTTCCAAGTGCTTTAATAAAACATTAACTTGGTCAATATTGTTTTCATAGACACAAAATAATGTTTTTAATAAAGCAGTTTTTTTGGCGTATTGACGGTCATTAGCATTGGTTAGATATATATTATTAATTTTATTTCCAATGCTCTTAATGTAAAATGAAATATTTAATAACACCTTATTAATACGGTCGTATAAATTATGGGGGTAATAATCAGATAAAAGATCAGGCGTAATAATGTCTATGTGCACATCATCGACTTTAGGGGGATTATAAGAGTCAGTAAAGAAAGGGATAATATTATTGTTTTTGATTGCATTATAAATATAGGCGCATACAATCATCTTATTGTCATCAAAAAAACCTAAAGAAAAATAATACTCTCCGCAAACAGGGCAGCAAACTCTTTTGTGACCGTTATAGGAGGTATTATCGATAGAAACTTCACAATAACACATAGGGCAGAAGTCCATATCCCACCTCTTATTCTTAAGTATATTTTTACTTGAATTATATGTAGATACCATTTATTATATCACAATTTATACACGAACACAATATTTGTGTAAAGATATTTTTTGATAATCTATATACAAATAAAACTGACGGTTTACATATTTATAGTCTTGATATATAATTATCAAAGAATGAGGAAACTTTTATGGATAACATTCAATATGAGATAGAAGAAAAATATCTTTCTCCCTATGCTTTCAAATCAATCAACACCAAGGGCAGAGTAAGACCGCAAGAGCCGTCTTTATATCGTACCGAATTTATACGTGATAGAGACAGGATTATACACTGCAAATCTTTTCGCCGTTTAAAGCATAAGACTCAGGTTTTTTTATCTCCAGAGAGCGACCATTATCGAACAAGACTGACGCATACTTTGGAGGTTATGCAGATTGCCCGCAGCATTGCACGGGGATTACGGCTTAATGAAGACCTTGTTGAAGCTATTTCTTACGGACATGATTTGGGACATACTCCTTTTGGGCATGCAGGTGAGAGGGCTTTGCAGGACTTTACTCATTTTGAACATAACGAACAGAGTCTTAGAGTTGTTGAGGTTTTGGAGAACGACTTTCTAGGAATGAACTTGACTTATGAAGTAAAAGACGGTATTTTGAACCATCGTCAAAACGGCAATCCAAGCACATTAGAAGGCAAGGTTGTATCGCTTGCAGACAGAATAGCATACATCAATCATGATATAGACGATGCTATAAGAGCACAAGTTTTGACAGAATCAGATCTGCCAAGAGAACTAAGTGAAATTTTAGGTCATAGTGTTCATGAGCGAATTAACAATATGATAGTTAATGTAATAAATAACAGCAAGGATAAGCCTTATGTTAAAATGGATGAGCAATTTGATAGCGCTTGCAGTAAGTTAAGAGCGTTTTTATTTGAGCGGGTATATAATGACAGCGAACCAAAAAAAGAAGAACATAAGGCTGTTGAGATGCTCAAAATACTTTATCAATATTTTTTAAGTGATATAAATAGATTGCCGCAAGGTTATCGAGCTTTAAATGCAGCTGATTGCCAGAAGGTTTGTGATTATATAGCCAGCATGACTGATAGTTATTCTATTTTTATATTTAATAATATCTTTGTCCCAAAAGGCTGGCAATATTAAAGACATTATATAACGGAAAAAGCCTTCCCATTAGGAAGGCTTTTTCCGCTCTGTATAACGCATAAATCACATAAACCCATCTTCCGTAAATCAGTATTATAAAAATACTTTATCTTTAGTATGATTTAAAACCAAAACACTAAAAATGTACACACAGCAACAATACCTAGGAGAATAGAGAGAAGCTTGTCCTTTTTACTACTCATAATTTTCTCCTATTCAACCGTTTAGTTTTAGGCAAAAACGATTGATATAATCTTTTGTATAAATCTATAATAGCACATATTTTCATGTGTTTCAAGACCTATTTTAAAAATTTTTTATAAAATATGTAATTTTTAATCAAAAAAAGGGTTTTTAAATATCTTGTCGAAATATATAAATGAAACATATTACATAATAAAAACATATATATTATAGTTTGGAGTTTAATTTGGCGAGTATTGATAAGGATTGGCTGGACAAGCTTATCAGCAGTCACAATATAATAACAGTCATCTCCCGATATATTCCTCTTGTCAGAAAGGGGCATAATTATTGGGGGCGTTGTCCTTTTCATCATGAAAAAACTCCGTCTTTTGCGGTCGATGAGGACAGACAATTTTATCATTGCTTTGGATGCGGAGAAAGTGGAAATATTATTAATTTTGTTCAAAAAATAGAAAATACAGATTTTATGGATTCGGTAAGACGACTAGCTGATGAAGTCAAATTAGAAATCCCGTCTTACAGACTTAATGATGAAACAAAAGATCTTAAAGAAAGAAGAGATAAAGTTTTAAAGCTTAACCGCCTTGCTGCCGTATTTTATCACAAAAACTTACTGACTGATGTGGGCAAACCTGCATATCACTATTTGATTAAACGAGGAATAACCGACCAAGCTATAAAAAGATTTGCTTTAGGTTATAGTCCTGATTTTAATCAACTTATTAATTATCTATTAAAACAGGGATATACAGAAGATGATATGGTTATGGCAGGATTATGCGGAAGAAATGATGGCAGATGTTATGATGTTTTTGGAACAAGGTTGATAATCCCAATTATTAATAACTTTAATGAGGTTATTGGTTTTGGCGGAAGAAGACTTGTAAGCACAGATTTTGCAAAGTATCGCAACACATCGGCAACACCCGTTTTTGACAAATCAAAGACAATTTATGCCATCAATGAATTGAAAAAAGCAAAACAAAAAGAAAAAATAGAATATGTTATCTTATGCGAAGGGTATATGGATGTAATAGCAATGCATATGGCTGGATATAATACTGCTGTTGCTAGTATGGGGACAAGCCTAACTTCTCAGCAGGCTAAGATATTGCACCGCTACGCTCCGCTTGTTTATATATGCTATGACGGAGATGCTGCAGGTCAAAAGGCTACACTAAGAGGATTGGATATTTTGGAAGAAAACGGACTGGAGATAAAGGTCATAGTATTGCCTGAAGGACTTGACCCTGATGATGTTATAAAAGCAGAAGGCGCAGAAGGTTTCAAAAAGAAATATCTTGAAAAAGCATTGCCGCTTATGAGATATAAATTGGAAGTTTTGAAGAAAGATTTTGATCTAAACTCTCAAGATGGCAAATCAAAATATGCCGTAAAAGCGGTAGCCGAGGCATCAAGACAAAAAGATTATGTTTCTATAGAGGCAGCACTCAAAATTATTCAAAGTATTACAGGATTTACTTTTGAATCTCTCAAAGCTCAGCTTAATATGTCTGTAGAAGGTGTAAGACCTATATTAGTTGAAGAAAAGAAGGATAATTTACAGTCAAAAGCTATAAAATATCTTTTGTGGGCAATCATAAATA
>CALAYY010000059.1 GCA_937895465.1 uncultured Clostridia bacterium
TAATCTTTCTCTCTTTACAGCTATTTTTACAGCTCCATATCTTAAACAATTGAAAAATCTTACTCTTGATTTTCTAGGTATTATATATGTTGGTCTATATATGTTTTCACTGGGTAAATTAAACATTATTATATCCGCTTTAGGAGTGTCTTTGAAGGCATCTAATATTATTTTCTCATAGCCATCAACATAATGGACATCCTCGTCAGCAAATAGACATATATCACCTGTGGCTCTCATGAGGGCGTTATTACGGCTTAATCCTACTCCTCTTTCATTAAAAGACAAAAACTTAATTTTGCTGCCTTTATATTCAAATTCTGAATATTGATTTTTTCAACAAGATTATGGTCTTTTTGGTGCATCGTAGCTACCAGCACTTCTAACTTCATTATTTTTCTCCTAATTCAAGAAGTTTTTAATTAGTTCTACTATTTGCGGATAGGCATTTTTTCTGTCAAACTTTTCCTCTGCTAGTTTTCTGTTATTAGTTCCCATTTCTTTTCTTAGAACATCATTAGTATATAAATGAACGATTGCCTCAACTATGCCTTCTACATCGTCATTATTACAATTAACGCCCGCATGGTACTCATTCAGCAGTGATTGATATTCCTCACTTCTTTGAGTATTTATTACTGGCAATCCAGCAGCTGCATAATCAGCAACCTTATTGATGATACTGGATACAGAAGCAGCTACTATAGGATTTACCGCTATATCGCATTGGCAAAGTCTACTTACCATCTCATTATAAGCCAACCTGCCTGTAAACTCATTATAGACCCCTTTCTTTTGGGCATATTCTTCAAAAATACCTTTCAAAGGGCCATTTCCCATAACAACAAATTTTATGTTGTCAATTCCTTTTTCTTTTAGTCTGGCTAAAGCATCTGTAATAACATTAATATTATAGCTTGTGCCCAAAGTTCCTATATAAGCTATCCATATCTCATTTTCAGGCTTATTTTGATATTGAAAGTCTATTTTATATTTATCGAATGTATCAAGCTCCGTTCCCAAGAAAACACTTAACCCTTTAGCATTTTTTTTGTTTACAGATAGACCTCTATCTTTGTAAGTTTCGGATACTTTATTTGCCATAATCTTAAAAGGCAAAAATACCAGATCGCTCAATAAAGGGATATTGAAAGCCATTTTGAAAGCTTCCGGCCATAGATCTTGAATATCAATAATAAAAGGAATATTGTTCTTCTTGCAATAATTACTTGCGACTAGCCCAACATCAAAACTTGGTACTGAACAATATAATAAATCAGGCTTTTTTCTTGTTTTTAAATACTTTTTCAAGTTTCTACTAAGTATATAATGGCTATAAAACCGTTTCAAAGTAACATTTTTCCGGTAACCCGGTTCATCAAGGAATGTCACTGTATAATTGTTTTCTGTAATAAATTTTTCATTTCGATGCTTCTTTTCAGCATGTTGAAAATTACTAGTAATTATCTCTACATTATAATCTGATAATAAATTCGAAAGATAAGTGAATCTACTGTTTCCATTTTCTCTTTGCAATCTCAAATATTGTGTTATTATTACTATGTCTTTTTTCATAATGTCTTAATTCCTAACATCAAATATTTCATTAAGCCCAATATGCAGGAAAATATTTATTCCCTTAGTTGAGCCTTACTATTACATAGTATATCATAAAATTCCTTTATTCCATATTTTTTACCTATATAAAAAGAAAATCGCGTATTTGTTACAATTCTCTTTTTGAGTTAGAACAAATCATCTTCCTGGGAGTAATTATATATTCGCCATGTATTAACTCATAGCCATTTTCTTTGCCCATTTGGTAATTACATATCTTGATGTAATTACAGATTTTTATTTCGCTTGAGCTCATACAGCCAATTTTCAGCTATACATTGATTTTTTATATACTGATTATCTAAGAATAATAATATAACTTCATGTTCTCTTGTATAAAATTCTGAAAATGCTCGAATTAATGCCGTCAGTGCTTAAACAAATATTTCTTGTGAAAGATATAGTATTTTCATCTGTGTATTCTATATTTTAGTCTCAAACCCAAAGTAAGCGCAAGAGTGATTATTGGTCATTAGATTTTGTTTCAAATTGGCAACTAAGATATTTGTCATCTTATCTCTCCTATTCTATAAGCGGGGAAAAACCCATTAGTTAAATCAATACTCGGATTATTCGCTAAAGCATTGTTTAGTAATTTATCATATACTGATTTATCGAATATCTTCTTTCCTACACAAAATCGATTAAGGCCATTTTTATTAAAACTTTCTTTGAATCTATACAATCCACTGTTGGAATCTGAGCCTATTCCGCCGCCTAAATGCATTTTTTTATATCCCTTTTCACAAAAATCACAGGCTACTTTGTATAATAACAAATTCATCGGAGCATAGGTCATATATTCTTTTATCGCGCCCGAAAGGTGATAATGGACAAAATTATTATAATAAAGAATAATTGCGGCTCCTATAATTTTTTCATTCATTTCGGCATAATATATAACTGCGTTATTCATCAAATCAATTCTTATAGAATCATAAAACTCTTTTTCAAAATAATAATAATTGTTTGCATTGTCTCTATCCATTGTGTCATTATATATTTCTATAAATGTATCAAATATTTTTGACTCATTTGACATTTTGATAGTAATACCTGATTTTTCTGCTTTCCTTATTACATTTCTATTCTTACTTGTAATGTTTTTCCATATGGTTTCCGCATCCTGTATATCCATATGAATAGTGTTGCCTAGTTCAACTACATCATAAATATTTTTTGCATTATCGGCATTTTTCAGTAAAGGATGAAATCTTACGAATTCTGATACAATATTATTGCTGACACAGTATTCTGTATATAATTTATTAAGATTAAAAATGTTTTTTTCTGTTATATTTCCTTCAATTATCCATCCACCGTATCCATAAGGAGTTGCCAAGTCAAAACATTCAAGCTCTCTATCATTAATCCTTCTTTTCATAACAACATTGAGAGCTTTCATTTCTTTATAAGAATAATAAAACAACAATGGTTCACCGTCTCCGTGAATTTGAAAAGCCTTAACATATTCCTTTGTGTAATAAATATCAGCCAATGAAAAGAGACTTAGCATCTCATTCCACTTTATATCATTGATGTTTATAACCTGTAAACTCAATTTATTTCTCCTTCTATTACTTTTATAATTCTTTTCATATCGTTTATATCATATCTTTGATCACAGATTAATGATAATTCTAAATCATAAATATTTGATTGGCAATTCTTTGGCTTTTTCCAATGAACTGGACAATATATGCTGTTTTGAATCATTCTATTTCTTAAGTTATCTCTTTCTGCTTTATTTCTAAGCATTATAGGAACAAAAAGCGGGCAATCTTCCTCTGACAATTCAAATAATGTGTCAACCTCCATTTTTTTTAATTGCTTATGCAAAAAGCTAGCATTTCTCTTCCTTAAATTTATCATTACCTCAACATTTAAATTCTCAAATACTCTTCTTGAATAATCGTCAATATTTAGTATTCTGTTTTCAGTATCAACATAATCATTAAACTGATTGTATAAGCTCAAAAAATTTTCTTTGTTGCCAATACCTTTCTTAATATAATTCGCTTTCAAAGCCATTGCTTTCTTTTTAATCATGCAATATTCAATATCTGGAGAACCTTTATCACTTTCCATAACATTCTTACTTTTGAAAATCGCTCCTCCTGCAATAGTTGGCATCCATTTTCGTATGCTCCCAAAAACATAATCAGCAGAATAATCATTTTTTATGAACATAGAATGAGTGTTGTCTTCAATAACAACCTTATTGTTTCTTAAAAATAAACCAATAAAATCATTCATATCACTCTTTTTATACCCAAAATAATTTGTTGCAAATAAGATATCATAATCATTTATTAGGTTTATATCAAAAATTACCTCATTAGTATCATAATTAACATCATAAAAAAAGACCTCAATGCTTTCCTCTAAAAATGGCGAAAGCATTGAATTGCAGCAATAAGAAGGGAATAAAACCGTGCGTAAGCCTTGTTTCTTTAGCTCAATTATTATTGCTTTGAGCGCCATCCTCCCAAGAAAAAAGTATTCAACTGCTATATTTGTATTGGCTTGAATATTTGGTTCTTCAAGCCAATACTCACTACCTATTTCTTTTATCATTTCGATTTTTACTCTTTAACATTTCGTAGTTCCTTAAATCTGTCAAATTGCATCTCATATTTATAGTCCTCGAAAAGTTTGATCCATTAAAAAACCGCCGCCACTAACACCAGGTTGATAAACGATTTTCGAAGGATTATCTTTGGGCGAGAATACTTTTATGATAGCCTCACATTGTTGTTGCAAAGTGACTGGAATACCCGTTCCAACATTATAAAAACCTCCTTCCCTATCGGCTATTACGGCCTTACATATCATTTGTGCGCAATCATATACATGAACCATATCTTTAGCATAATTTGGATCTCCCCAGATTTCTAGCGGCTGACTATTAATTGCATTATTTATTGCTTTATATAATGGGCGCATAGTTTTGACGCCATTCGGGAAGTAATACTGATACGGACTATACTCATAAATAGTAGGAAATCTAAATACAAATTTCTTCAAACCGTATTCTTGTTTATAATGCTCCAAAAGTTCCAATGCCGTATTCTTAGAGATTACATATACAGCATGATCGCCTTTGTAATCAAAAAATGGAGGTAAATCTGGTTTTAACACAACCCCGGGTTTAGCATATAAAGATATATCAAACACCGTTGTAGAATATAATATTCTATCTGCTTTTACTTTTCTGCAATATTCCAGAACATTATAAGTACCCATAATATTGGTATTGAGATACAAACCTCCGTTATACTTGTTCATATAGGAAGGAATTACTGCGGATAACATAATAACTGCATATATATCATCCTTAGGCAATTTATGAAAGGCTGATGGATCTGTAATATCCACATCAAAATATTTTACATCGAACTGATCAAAAACCTTTGTTTTTCTTCTGCCTGAAGCTATAACTTCATATTCTGAATTATTAAAGAATTCTGAAGCATATTTTACTAAATATGAACCGACATTACCTGAAGCACCGAATATAATAATTTTTTTCATTTACTCTCTCCTTAGGATATTATTTTTTTCTAATTCTTGCTTTCTTAAAACATGAAAAGCTATAGGCTTTTCTTCAGCTTGTCCAATATCGTCATGTTTCAATACTTTTTTCACGGTCTTAAACAGAATCTTAATGTCGTTTATCAATGATATATTCCTGATATACTCAAGATCATACTCAAACCTTTGTTCCCATGAAAGCGAATTCCTTCCTTTTACTTGAGCTAATCCCGTCAATCCCGGTCTAACATCATGTCTGTGCTTTTCTTTTTCATTATAATATGGCAAATACAATACTGATAACGGTCTAGGTCCCACTAATGACATGTGTCCTACAAAAACATTTAACAGACTTAATAATTCATCTATACTTGTAGCTCTTAGGAATTTACCATATTTATTGAGCCGTTTAGTATCGTTGACCCAATTACCATTTTCTTCTTTTAAATTAAGCATAGTTCTGAATTTAATCAGTTTAAATATCTTTTCATTTTTCCCTGGTCGCGGATGCAAAAAGAAAGGATTTCCTCTCATAAAAATTGCGCCAGTAATAGAGCAAATAATGAATAAGGGTAACAAAATAATAATTCCCATTCCCGACAAAACTATATCGAAAAATCTCTTAAAAAACTTCCTATACATCAGAAAAGCTCCTTTACCAATGCTATTCCGCTTGCTGCTATGTCAAATAATCTTTTAACAACCTTTCTGTACATTCTCTATCTTATGCCTTTCGGATAATTCCGCATTATCCCCTATCATATTTTGTCTGTCTAAGCCATAATTAATTAACGCTAATGATGTTTAATTAGACAGACATGGTAATATTGCAAAAGAACGAAATAAAAATACTAGCACTCTCGGATGCCTTTGAAATAGATTATTAAATATATTTCAGTATTTTTCCGCTCATTTTCTCAAGAGAAATTATAACACAATGTCATCCCAATTACAAGTAACATAGGGTTCAATGTTATTTCTCTTTCGGAAGAATAAAGCTTGCGTACGCTTCCCAGTCATCCATTGCCTGATAAGTCTTGACAGAGTCTGATGGGACATAAATCTTTAGATCGGGATGGCAGTTGCTGAACATATATGACCCTCCCGTGATTACGCCCTCTCTAACAGAACGCGAAATAATGACGCTCTTCAAGTTCTTGCAATCTAGAAACGCTTCATTGCCTATGCTTGTGATTGTATTCGGAATGACGATATCGGTCAGGCTCTCACAACCTGAAAAAGCATTTGCGCCAATGCTGGTGGCGTTGGCGGGAATGATGATATCCTTAAGGCTTGAACACGACCTGAATGCGTAAAGACCGATATTGGTGACGCTCTTGGGAACATGAATCTTGACAAGACTGGAACTTGAACGGAATGCCGAACCGCCTATGCTCTCCACGCCGTCTGGAATGACAAGGCTCTTCAACTTCGTGCAGGATTCGAACGACCATGCGCCTATTGTCTTGATGCTGTTGGGCAAATTGATATTCTCTAC
>CALAYY010000060.1 GCA_937895465.1 uncultured Clostridia bacterium
ATGAATCAATAGCAGAACTGGTAAAAAGTGCACTTGAACTGTCCAATATCAATGTCAAAAAATTTTTTAGCAGTAAAGATTTTTTTGCTGGATTGGAAAGTGAAATGCCTGACATGACTATTTTGGATATAATGTTACCGGACAATAATGGACTTGAAGTTTTAAGCCAATTAAAAATGAAATATCCTTCTTTGCCGGTAATATTTTTGTCAGCTATGAATAGTGAACTTGATAAAGTCAAAGGGTTAGAATTAGGAGCAGAAGATTATATAACAAAGCCTTTTGGGATTATGGAGCTTGTAGCAAGAGTAAAGACTGTTTTGAGGCGATCTGTCCCAGCCAATAATGTAATGGTTGAAGATGATATGTGGATTAATACTGAAAAAATGACTGTGATAAAAGACGAAGAGAAAATAATCTTAACACCCAAAGAATTTCAGCTTTTAATTGTTTTGATTGAAAATAAAGGCAAAGTGTTAAAAAGAGAAGATTTGTTAAACAAAGTATGGGGTTATGATTATGCGGGAGAGACTCGTACTGTAGATAACCATATAAAACAATTAAGAAACAAGACTCAAAGTGAAAAAATAGATACTGTATTTGGAGTGGGATATAGGTGGAAAGAAGAATAGTTTATATCTCTTTTCTTGCCGCTTAGCTGCCTATAAGTTGATATGAGAAAAAAAATCCTTTTATATTCAATCTTAACAACAATCCTCGGCATTATTATCTTTTCTATTGCCGTGGCATATATTTTGCAACAAAGTATTCAAACCCAGACATTTAAATATCTTAAGGGTTTTACTTATGTTGTTGACTATTCTAGAGAGCTTAATGACGATTATGCGGCTGAAATAGCGGCAGGGATTGACAACGATATCAGAATTTCATTTATAAATTCTGAAGGAGTTGTTTTGGGCGACTCTTGGGGCAGTAAAAACCTTGAAAATCATTTTGATAGAGAAGAAGTTCAACAAGCCCTAAAAGAAGGGCAAGGTACCGCCAAACGCTTTTCTGAATCTATTTCAAAGACATTTCTTTATTATGCAATATACAAAAACAATATGATTATTCGCTTTAGTATTCCGCTTAACAGCATTATGGAAATATATACTGAAATATTGCCTATTGTAATAGTGTTGATAATTTTTGATATTATTCTTTGTCTTGTTATCAGCCAGTTTATTACCAAAAGGCTTATGCGCCCTATAAAGCAATTTTCAGAAAGTTTTAAAATTGATACTTCAAGAAAAAATATTTCTATCTACTCACCTTATCCCGAGTTTGAACCTATAGCACATAGAGGCGAGGAAATGATAAGCAAAATTTATGATTATATTGATGAAATTAAAGATATTAGCAATAAAGAAAAATTAATTTTGGATAATATCAGTGAGGGATTATTAATAGTTAATGACCAGAAGAAAATATCATTGATAAATAAAAGCGCAGCAAATTTTCTGGAATATGATAAAAATCGGGATAAAACAATTCATTATATAATTGAAGATAAAGATGTTTTGAACAGTATTATCAATCATCATTCCTGTATAATAGAAAGAAAAGCTAAGGGCAGAGATATTCGTTATAGGATTAATTATATTAAGGAACATAATGCTTCGGTTTTGATTATTGTAGATATTACTGCTGAAAAAAATGCAGATAGAGTAAAAACAGACTTTTTTAATAACGTTACACATGAAATGAATACGCCGTTAACAAGTATCAGCGGATTTGCAGAATTGATGAGTAAAACGGAGTTTCCCCAACAAGATGTCAAAAAATATTCCCAAATTATCCATAACGAAAGTGAAAGACTTATCGGATTGGTAAAACGTATTCTTCATTACAGCCAGTTAAGCACCCTAAAGTACGATGAAAAGGTCAAAATATTATCAGTTATACAAAGAGTAAATGACCTTATGCTGCCGATAGCAGAAAAAAAGGGTGTAAAAATAATAATAGATGCCCAAGACCTGACAGTCTTATCCAATCATGAGGCAATATATGAGATAATATCTAACCTTGTAAGCAATGCAGTAAAATACAATAAAGAAAATGGCACTGTTTTTATTAGGGCATATAAACAAGACGGATTAGTTTTGGAAGTAAAAGATAGCGGTATAGGGATAACATTGGAACACCAAAATAGGATTTTTGAAAGATTTTATACTGTAAACAGCTCACATAATACTAACGAAGGTGTAGGATTGGGGCTTGCTATAGTAAAGAAACTTGTCCTTAGTCTTGGAGGCGAAATATCTGTAAAAAGCGAAATAAATAAAGGTTCGATATTTAAAGTTTATTTTTTAAAAGCACAATTTATTGATTAATTTTAAAAAACTAAATTTCTAATTAATAATTTTTATAATTTGAAAGTACTTATGATTAGTTATGAATTCATAAATCTTTCTCATTTTTACCTTGTTTTAGGTTTATTTTATAGTTCATTTAGTATATAATCAGTATAATGATTAAAGACAAATTAGCTAATTTAAATATATAATTTTAATATATTACAAATGATAATATTTGCTAATAAGAAATTGTACTCAAAGGAAAAAAGATGGAAAGCAAAAGACAAACGATGCAAAAACAAATAATTTTTGATGCGGTAAATTCTCTAAAAAACCATCCGTCTGCAGAAGATGTTTATAGATATATTCATAAAAAATATCCTCAAATCAGCCTAAGCACGGTTTATAGGAATTTGTATTCCTTAGCTCAGGACGGCAAAATAAAAAGGCTCAGCACTCTTACTCCCGAAAGATTTGACCATTTTACAGATGAACATACGCATTTTAGATGTAATAGATGCGGAGAAATTTTGGATCTATTTATTGATCTGACTCAAATAATACTTGAACAAATGGAGAAAGATAGTTTTGAACATAAAGTTTCAGGTGTTAACATTGTGTTAGACGGAGTTTGCAAGGATTGCAAAGGTCTCAAATAAAAAGCCTTAAATAGTTTTAAAAAAGGGGATTACTTCATATTATAACAAAACACTAAGCATTTACCTAATAAATAACACCTAAAATTTTTCAATATTTTTTTGGGTGTTTTTTTTAAAGATTTTTGTTTTACAGGGTTTTATATATTTGATATACTAATTCGGAATTATTCGAGGTGTAAAATGGCAAAATACATTTTTGTTACCGGAGGCGTAGTATCCGGATTAGGAAAAGGTATAACAGCGGCTTCTTTGGGAAGGCTGTTAAAGCAACGAGGCTTAAAAGTTAGCAATCAAAAATTTGATCCGTATATTAATGTTGACCCGGGAACAATGAGCCCCTATCAGCATGGAGAAGTCTTTGTAACTCAAGACGGTGCTGAAACTGATTTGGATTTGGGGCATTATGAGCGTTTTGTAGATGAAAATCTTACTATTGACAGCAATATTACAACAGGCAAAATTTATAGCAAAGTTCTAAAAATGGAAAGAAACGGCGATTTTTTGGGACATACTGTTCAGGTCGTGCCTCATATTACGCATGAAATAAAGCAATGTGTTTATAGAGTTATTGAAAAAAACCCTGAGATAGATGTAGTCATAACAGAAATCGGCGGAACGGTGGGAGATATCGAAAGCACTCCGTTTTTGGAGGCGATAAGACAAGTTCCGTTTGATGTAGGCCGTGAGAATGTTTTGTACGTTCATGTAACTCTTGTGCCTTATCTTAAGATGAGCGGAGAAATCAAAACCAAGCCTACACAGCACAGTGTAAAAGAACTTCAAAATATTGGTATTACTCCTGATGTTTTGGTTTGCCGTACAGAGCTTGATCTTGGTGAAGAAAACAAACGCAAAATAGCAATGTTTTGCAATGTCACCAGTGATGCAGTTATTCAAAATAAAGATGCATCTATTTTGTATGAAGTGCCGCTTGAGCTTGAAAATGAAGGTTTGGCTGATGTAGTATGCAAAAAGCTAAAGTTAAAGTGCGAAGAGCCTGACTTAAAAGAATGGACAAGCATGGTCAATAATATAAAGAGCATCTGCAATTCAAAAAGAGTTGTTACAATAGGCTTAGTAGGAAAATATATCGAGCTTCATGACGCATATCTTAGCGTGGCTGAGGCATTAAAGCATGGCGGTTTTTCTAATCAAATTGATGTACATATACAATGGATTTCTTCAGAAGACATTAATGATGATAATGCTTCCGAGCAGCTAAAAGGTTTGGACGGTATTTTGGTTCCAGGCGGTTTTGGAGACAGGGGCGTAGAAGGCAAGATTGCAACAGCGAAGTATGCCCGTGAAAATAATATCCCTTATCTTGGTATATGCCTTGGTATGCAAATAGCTACAATAGAATTCGCCCGCAATGTCTTAGGATATACTGATGCTCATAGTACAGAGTTTGACCAAAATACTAAGCATCCTATTATCCATATCATGCCTGACAAGGAACATCTTGAAGATATGGGCGGTACATTAAGACTTGGAGGTTATCCCTGTAAACTAAAAGAAGGCAGCCTTGTAAAGTCAGTTTATCAACAGGATGTTATAGCAGAAAGACATCGTCATAGATATGAATTTAACAATGATTATAGAAAGCCAATAGAAGAAAAAGGCTTAATGATAAGCGGTCTTTCACCTGATGATAATTTGGTAGAGATTGTAGAATTAAAAAATCACAAATGGTTTGTAGGTGTGCAATTCCATCCCGAATTTAGGTCAAGACCCAACCGTCCTCATCCGTTGTTTGCTTCATTTATAAAAGCAGCAGGAGCAGATAATAAATAATAAAAGATTTATAAAATTGAAAACAAAAGGATGCCATACGGCATCCTTTTTTGATATATAAGACTAATTCTATTTACTTTACCAAAACTATCTGGTCTATTAGATTAAGTTCTTCATCGGTAAACTGAGTGTTATTAAGAGCGGCAATATTTTCTGCTACTTGAGAGAACTTGCTTGCTCCTATAAGTACGCTTGTTAGGTTTCCTGTATTAACGAGCCATGAAATAGCAAGCTGCGCCATTGTCTGTCCGCGTGCATCGGCTATAGGCTTTAGAAGCTGTATCTTTTCAATATTTTTATTTAGTTCATCAACAATATATTTTGAACGGCTTGCGCGTGAATTTTGAGGAATATGTGCATTAATATATTTGTCTGTTAATAAGCCTTGAGCTAAGGGACAATATGCTATAGCGCCTATACCGTTTGATTTCAACACATCGGTAAGTCCGTTTTCTACCCATCTATTAATCAAATTATATACAGGCTGATGAATTATATATGGTGTTCCCAATCTTTGAAATTCTTTGATAATATGGGCTACTTGCTCTGCGTTATAATTGCTTGTTCCGATATATAAAGCTTTGCCTTGACGCACTATTAAGTCCAGTGCCGCAGCGGTTTCTT
>CALAYY010000061.1 GCA_937895465.1 uncultured Clostridia bacterium
CATATATACCCCGCCTGTGTCAGAAACAAATGCTCTGCCCCGTCTGCCCCGCCCAAGCTTTTGAGAGTCTGCTACAACTAATTCAAAATCTTGATTTTCAATAAGTTTTCTAGCTTCAATGTTGGTTGATTCACATGTTTCCAAAAAATATGTTTTTTTGCCTGTTATAGCCGCAATTACATCATTATCCAAAATATCATCTAGCTTTATTAGCTTATGACCCTTTTTGCTAATACTTATAATATCAAGCCCTTTATTTTTTAGTTCCTTGATTGAGTTAGAAATAGCTACTCTAGAAACGCCCAAAGTGTCTGCAATCTCCTGCCCAGACACAAATTCATTTATATTTTGATATAAAATTTTCGAAATTTTCTCATTCATCGTCTTCAAACAGCTCTCCAATTATATCAATATAATCATCCCATTCAAAGCCCTTAGAATAAAGATAGCTTGCAAGATTTTTTTTGGTCTTAACATCAAGCACCTTGCCTTTTATGTATTTTTGAGACAAATTGCTTATTACCTCTTTTTCATCTTGCTTGCCTACAGCCTCTAACGCCTTATCCAATATCTTGTCATCTATGCCCTTTTGTTTAAGCTCATAATACAGCTTTTTTTTGCCGCTGTTTATTCTCTTTTGATTTATATATGATTTGGCATAATCAGAGTCATTAATATAATTATAGCTTTTCAGCTTATCAATTACTGTTGCTATGGTATCTAAAGAATATCCCTTTTCGACCAAATATCTTTTTAGTTCTGTTTCGGTCTTTAAAACCTTAGCAACAAGTTTAACCGCCTTATTAAAAGCAGCCTCAACATCGCTAAAAGAAGACAGTTCTTTTAGCTTGTCAGCATCTATATCCATGCCTACTTTTAGCCTGTTTTCCAAAACCACAATGGATTGCATTCCACATGCAAATTCATTGTCTAGATAAATATTGACTCGTGACTTGTTTTTTTTCTGTGTAGAAATTTGAGTAATAATTGCCATGTCTAAATAATATCATATCCCTTTTTAATTTTCAAACCTACCGTCATATAGAATATTATCAAAAAAAATACTAATACTATACAAAGAAATCAAAGGAGGTCACTAAAATGCCCAAAAAATTAACAAGCAAAAATTTGGAAGTATTGTCAGAATTAATGTTACTTGAAGAACTCGCATACAAAAAAACATCTCAATGCGAATCACAATTAAAAGACCAGCAACTAAAGGACCAGTGCAAAACTTTGGCTGAAAATCATAAGAACCGTTACACCGCTCTTAATGATTATCTATCAAGCCACAATTAAGGAGGAAAAAAATATGAACGCTACATTTCAAGAAAAAGATATTTTACAAGATATATTAGTATTAGAAAAAGATATTGTTAAAAGTTATGGAAGTTTTCTTGAAATGTAGCGTTCATATTTTTTTCCTCCTTAGTTATGGAAGTTTTCTTACAGAAACTTCTTGCCCTAATTTGAGAAAAACCCTTGAAGATAATATGAAAACATCAGCAGCAGATCAATTTAGTGTTTTTAACGCAATGCAGTCAAGAGGATATTATCAAACCAAAGAAGCCCCTCAGCAAGAGGTTGACCAGGCAAAAGAGAAGTTTGGAAATATTTTAGGAGATATGAACTAAAAACCCCAAAAAGAACGATTAATTCGTTCTTTTTTTTATGCTTTTGTAATATAAAATATAATAAGTTGCCTTTTTCTACAACAACTCTTTTTGACTGATGACTTTTTTTGTGATAGAATTACAGTAATTTGAGCTAGTTAGTATTTTATGTTGTTGAGGTTAAGATGTATATATCTAATATGGCTCAAGATATAGCATTGATTATTGAACTGGTTATTGCAGGCATTGGTTTTTTGTGGCTGATTTCTTTTCTTATCTGGAACAAAATCTTTGGCAATGAGTTTAACATAAAAAAGATTAATGACCGGTCTTTCAAAGATTTTTTTAATTCGTTAAGCAAAGATCAACAACAGGAATTAATAAGATGGTTCGTATATGAGCCGGGTAAGAAAACAGGCCTTAAGCGCAGTTTGTTTGTCAATAATGAAAACAACGCACCGTTTTTTAAGGATTATGTAAGATTTTCTGGCTATTACAAGGACAAAATCAGTATAGAATTGATGTATAAGATGTTTGAATTTGCCAAGTCCAATTACTATGATCAAAAAACTTATGACTATATCATCAAAAAGCAAATACGCCTGTTTTATTCATTAAGGCACAAAACCAAGGCTGCAAAGTATTGTAAAGAGCTTTGTTATGAATACCTAGAAGACTTTTCAGATATAGAAAAAAACAAAGACTTTTTAAAATATCTTGTTAATTTGGAATCTATGGATAACATTCAAAAAGCTATAGAATTATGCAAAACCGCAATAGACAACAATATAAGCGACGGCACTAAAGGCGGCTTTGAATTCCGCCTTAAAAGGCTTGAAAAAAAACTTAATTCAAAAAATAAGATTATAGATATACCAAAAACCGCAGAATAAACTACGGTTTTTTACAGTTAATAGAATGTTAGTTCTTTTATTAATATTAATGATGAATAAAAATTATCGCTCTATAATAAAAAAATTATTCCTCTGGAGGAAGTATTATTGTTAAATCAAAACTTCTTGATGATGTTGCATAGGTTTTATTGCCCTTATAATGATAAGATAAGGTATATTCTCCGATTTTTGTATAAGGCTTATTTGACATCATTCCATGCTCATCTTTATAAGTTAAATTAACAAATTCATTATAAAGGTACTCTCCATTACAGCTAAGTACAGGTTTAGGTCCTTCTTGAGGCTCTCCGTTAAAATATACTGTCAGCGTGTTTCCAGTTATTATTTCATCATTATAAAACAGTATGATAGAAGTCTTTAGTCTTGAAGTGTTTTTTTCTTGACACCCTATAACGACTATTGCTAATAAAAGACCAATAATAATTAACGATAAAAATTTTTTAATTTCATTTCATCATCCCTTATAATTCAATATTTATCCAAAATTTTCTGCTGACACTATAAAGGTGGTCATTTCCCTCACATGTATATAAGGCAGAATATTGACCAACTTTTTGAGGAGCTGGCTCATTAAATAGTCTTCCCTCAT